>NZ_JBXAMO010000016.1:0-132821 GCF_058800725.1 Tardiphaga sp. GW822-FHT04G09
CGTTCAGCCGCCGGCGGGGTACAACGCGCTGGTTTTGAGCGGATGGTAGCGGAGGTTTGCCTCGGTAAGGTTGGTGCAGTTTGCGCCCGCGAGGTCTCACGCTTCGCTCGCAACAGCCGAGATTGGCAGCAACTCATCGAGATGTGCCGCGTGGTCGATACCGTTCTGGTCGATCAGGAGACCATCTATGCACCGAGGCACGGCAACGACCGCCTGCTGCTCGGGCTCAAGGGCAGCCTCAACGAGTACGAGCTGGATCTATTGCGCCAGCGCTCGCTGTCGGCCCGTTATGAGAAGGCGCGCCGCGGCGAGTTGGTTGTGGCAGCGCCCGTCGGCTTCGTGAAGGCCGGCGACCGTTATGAGAAAGACCCGGATCGGCGTGTCCAGGAAGCGATCAAGCTTGGTGTTCGACAAGGTCGAGGAACTGGGCAGCGCGCGACAGGCGCTCTGCTGGCTCCACGAGTACAAGCTCGATCTGCCGGTGAAGCAGACCAACGGCGACACGACCTGGCGGCGACCGAGCTACTCCGCCATCCACCGGATCATTGAGAACCCGGTCTACGGCGGCGCCTATGCCTATGGTAAGACAGCTGTGGCGGCGGGATACACCGCCGAGGGCGTGAGCGTGAAGATCCGCCGCAAGGCGCGGAACCAATGGTTGGCGCTGAAGCCCAACACCCACGAGGGGTATGTGAGCTGGGAGAGGTTCGAGGCGATCCGCACCATGGTCAGCAGCAACGTTCCCACTGGTCGGTATCACGGTGCACCCAAGCATGGTGACGCGCTGCTGGCTGGTCTGATCCGGTGCAAGCGCTGCGGCCGCAAGCTCACGCTCCGGTACTCCGGGATGAAGCATCATATTCCGCGCTACAGCTGCAGCCGCGCCTGGATGGATAATGGCGGCCCTCACTGCATCGCCTTCGGCGGATTGCGCGTCGATGATGCAATCGAGGAAGCGCTGCTTGGCGTCGTCAGTCCGGGGGCTATCGCCGCTGCAACCGCTGCCGCCAAAGGAGCCAACGAACGGCGTGATCAGGTGCGCGATGCTCTCAGTCGCGACCTCGAAGCGGCGCGCTATGCCGCCGACCGGGCTTTTCGGCAATACGATGCCGCCGACCCCGCGAATCGGCTGGTGGCGAGCGAGCTTGAAGCGCGCTGGAACAGGGCGCTCGCTCATGCGGCGGAGATCGAGGGCAAGATCGCCATGCATGATGCGGCGACGCCTGAACCCGTTGCTGATCCAGCGTCACTCGGCGTTCTGGCCTTGAACTTCAAAACGGTCTGGGATGCACCGACGACGGATGCTCGCCTCAAGAAGCGCATTGTGCGCACCCTCATCCATGAGGTCGTGGCCGATATCGACGACGCGGCCTCCGAGATCGTTCTCATCGTCCACTGGGTGGGTGGCGCCCACAGCGATTTGCGCTTGCCCAAGCGCCGGCGCGGACAGCGCAACAGCACCTCTGCCGATATCATTCAAGCCGTGCGTCAACTGGTGCTGATCGCCAGCGACGATCTGATTGCCGGCCTCCTCAACCGCAACGGCCTCAAAACGGGCAACGGCAATCGCTGGACCCGCGAGCGCGTCACATCAATGCGCTCGAACTACCACATCCCAGTGTTCAAGCCCGCCGATGACGGGATCGAACCTTGGCTCAACCTTGGCAACGCCGCAAAGCTCCTGAAGATCGCGCCCAAGACGCTCCGGCTGGCCGCTGAAGTCGGCGAGATCGAAGCCTTCCATCCGCTATCGGATGGCCCGTGGATCTTCGCCCGCGCCTCGCTGATAACAACTGCTGCTCAATCTATCGCCGAGCGAGCGCGACAGAACCCAAGATACCCCACGGGATCGCATCCCGATCAGCAAAGTCTCTTCTCTTCAACAACATAGACAGATGGGTGTTCTGATGCGCGGTTGTAGTGGTTGCGCCATTGCTCGATGACGACCGTGGCTTCCTTCAGGCTGTAGAAGATTTCACCGTTCAGGCACTCATCACGTAGCTTCCCGTTGAAGGACTCGCAGTAGCCGTTCTCCCACGGACTGCCTGGCTCGATGTAAAGTGTTTTCGCCCCGAGCTTTGCAAACCAGCTGCGCACGATCTTGGCCGTCATCTCCGCGCCGTTGTCGGATCTGATGTGCTCGGGCACGCCCCTGGTAAGCATCACGTCGGCCATCGTCTCAATGACGCCGAAACTGTTGATGCGACGAGCGACCCGGATCGCCAGACATTCCCGGGTGGACTCGTCGATTAGCCATCACCCAATCGGGTGACTCTCGCCAACTCTATCGGAGACATTGACATGACAATCGCCGCACTCGTTGCGTCGGGACCCTTGCGCATGGGCGCAACGGGGCCGGCCGTGACCGCCGTTCAGCTTGCCTTGCGCAATGCGGGATACGATCTTGAGGCCGATGGCGGCTTCGGAACCATCACCCAAACCGCCTTGAAGGCTTTTGAGGCGAGCCACGGATTGCAGCCGGATGGCGTGGTCGACAAGCCGACCGCGGCCGAGCTCGACAAGATCGCCCTATCGCCGTCGGTACTGAAGGTCGCGCCCTGGCTGTCCACCATGCGCGCGATCACTGGCACGAAGGAAGCCCCGTCGTCGAAGGACAACCCCTTCATCATCGAGATGGCCCACGAGATCGTGCGGCGTTATCCGGATCTGAAGGGGAACGTCGGCTGGTACAACCACGATAGCATCCCGTGGTGCGGTCTCGGCATCGGCTACGTCATGGCCGTGAATGGCATCAAGCCGGCCAGCGCGCCTCTCTCAGCGCTCGCTTGGGCAACCTGGGGTCAGCGGCTCAAGGTGCCGACGCCCGGCGCCGTGATGGTTTACAGCCGCACCGGTGGCGGCCACGTCACGCTCTATGAGTCTGAGGACGCGAACTATTACTACTGCCGCGGCGGCAATCAGTCCGACAGCGTCAACGTCACCAAGATCCCGAAGTCCCGCCCCATCGAGACGATACGCTGGCCCGCCGGCGTGCCGCTGCCGACGACCGGCCGCAAGATGGGTGCGACAGGGCAGGCGGTGAAGGCAGGGAGCGAGGCCTAGTTAAGCTGCGGTTTCCGTGGCGCCTGGCGAACGGGGGTGCGGCACCACGAGGGAAAAGGTCGAAGAAGTGAGGGCATCCAACCTGGATTGCTCTTCGTCAAGTCGCCTGACGATAAACTCGCGCTCGACAGCTGTCAGTTCTGTTCTGAGCAGCCGGATATACCGGGCAATATTGGCCCTGTGGCAAAGCAGAAGCGCGAGCCTTTTGTCACTCATGATCCTCACCCTACACGATTGAGTTCCCGTCCTTGGTTTTCTCAGACGGGAAAAATTAGTTCGATTTTGCTGGTCGTCAAGATCGAAGATTTTCTCAAACCGCCGCGCGACGGTATCGCGCAATCATAGCATCACTGGAGAACTGAAAATGAAGTGGGATACTGTTTGGCAGATCTTGCGTTATCTGCTTATCGCTGGCGGCGGCTTCCTGACCGGCAAAGGCTATCTTTCGGCCGATCAGGTCACGGCCATCGTCGGTGCTATCGGATCGATCGGTGCCGTGCTGTGGGGCCTGTTCGTGAAGTCCGGCACCACTGCCGTTCCTGACGCGGTTGCTACCCGTCCGGACGTGCCGACGGTTTCGGCTGCCACCGGCGCCGTCACCTCGTGACCTGGCTCGCCTTCATAGCCGCGTTGGCGAAGGCGCTTCCTGTCGTTCTCGACCTCGTGTCGCGGTTCAAGGCGTCTGCGGACGCCAAGGCTGCGCAAGGGGTCGGGTACGACCAGGCGGTTGCCGATGGCGTCAGGCTGATGGTCAAGCAACTCGCCGAGATCGATGAGTCCGTCGAGGAGGCACGCGCGAAGCAGGCCGCCACGCCGGGCGACAACGGCCGCGACACACAATTCCGGAGGGACTGATGGGCTGGATAGCCATTCTGCTGCTGATCGCCGGTATGAGCCCGGCCATGGCTGGAAAGACGATCTGCCGGCCGACATTCGACGGCTTCATGGAATTCGAATGCGAGACCAAAGATCCGCCGGTCAACGCCGCGTCGTTCTGCGACGTGATGAACCGTCAGGGCGGACCCGTGCGCTGGTCCCGCAGCGATACCGAAGAGACCAAGAACCGCGCCGACCTGATCAACGCCGCGGGCAAGCGCGCCTGCGGCTGGGGCAAAAAGTAATCAAAGGGGCTGAAATGGACAATGGCCTCGCTTGGGCTGTTGTTGGCGCCGTTTTCGGTGCCGTCGGGTGCGCTATCGGATTTGCAACATTCTGGATGAACATGCAGCGGCAGATCACCGAGGCAAAAACAGAGGCCAACGCCGCTGGGCTGCGCGGAGTTCAGGCCAATCTGAAGATTGACACTCTGCAGGCTGGTCTGTCGGACTTCAAAGTTTATGCCGAGAAGGAATTCGTCAATCACGACGACCTGAAAGAACTTGTGGTGCGCCACGAGGCCCAGTTCGACAATCTGCGCGAGGATCTGAAGGGCATCACCACGCGCCTTGATCGGCTTTTGGAAAGTCGAATCCCATCAAGCGTTCACGCCTGATAGTGGGCGCGCCACCATGCCGGCGGCCCGGCGGCATGGGAGGGGGAACGGGGGGAGCCGCCGAGCCCGGCCAGCAGCCTTGGAGGTAGCTGCCAGCCGCGGGAAAAACACAAATTTTCCAGAATCGTTCCTGTGCTTCCAGGAAACGAAACGGCCCGACGCTCAACCGAATCCATGAGCGCCGGGCCAGACTGAGGTGGGAGGTTCAGACCTACCCTCAGCGCGATCATCTTGCATCACATTTGAAGGAAAAACCATGACCCGCTTTCTGGCGGCAGCTTTGCTGTGCCTTGTTTCCACCTGCACCGTGAACCCGGCCTTCGCTCGAGGCTGCATCGAAACTGGCACCGTGATGGTGCCGATCTGTGGAATGGGCGGCTCCAGCCCGGGCATCTGGGAGACCCGCGACGGCCGGCTCGTGACGTCAATCAACGTGACGATGGAGCGGGAGCGTCGCGCGCGGGCGGATGTCGATCGCTTGGGTGCCGTCTCGTTCAGTGGTTCGGCTATCTCGCGTCCGGCTCGCTACATCGCCGGCCGCCTGATCTGCGCCATCAATGTCGGCGCCGCTCTCGCCGAACGCGGTATCAAGGGCACCGGGAGCGCGCTGGCGCATTCCTACGATCGCTGGGGCGTCAGGGTGTCGCGTCCCGTTCCCGGCGCCGTGGCGGTCACCGACAGGCGAGGTGGTGGGCATGTAGCCATCGTCTCGCGTGTCGAGGGATCACGGGTCTTCGTCTGGAATCCCAGCACGCGCGGCCGGGGCTGGCGGGAGGTCGAATACACTGGGCGACACGCGCGTTATCGGGTGGCATCGTGAACGCCGTCTGCAAATATCTCCGCCGCACCGGGGCCGCGAGCGGCTACACGGCGGGCGGCTACGCTCACTGGTGCCCGGCGTGCGAGGCGATGCACGCATTTGCCGTCGATGCTCCGCAGCGCAACGGCGCACAGTGGTCGTTCGACGGCAATCTCGACGCGCCGACATTCTCGCCGAGCATGAATATTCGGATCGGCCCGTATCCCGACGACGATGAGGGAAAGCAAGGCCGGACTGACGTCTGCCACTACTTTCTTCGAGCTGGGAAAATACAGTTTCTCAGCGACTGCACGCACGCGCTGGCCGGGCAGACTATCGACCTTCCGGAATTGCCGGTCCGATATCGAGATTGAATTCGGGCTACGGCCCGTCACGAGGCCCGAGAGGGCGGCCCGATCATCCGGTCCTGTTTGTCTCTGTAAACTTGCCCCGCTGCCAGAAATGGTGGCGGGGCTTTTTGCTATTCGACCAGCCTGATAACTCTTCGCCGGTTCAGGTGATCAAGCGCTCTGACGAAGTCGCCATCATCCATAACGGTCAAGATGCGCTGTAAAATAGCCCTCGGATCGCGCTGGCCCGGCTCGATATACTCACCAAGGATGCGTCGCACGGTATCGATGGTTGCCAATACAGTCTCCTGATCCGAAATCTTCACCGATCCCTCACGAGCTTATAGCGATTGCGCCACTTCGGATCCTTGTCGACCGAGTGATAGACGGGCGTCCCCTTGGGCCACAGCGCTCGCAACATGCCAAGGCGCGCGAATTCGATCGGGCCGCCGTGGTCTGCCGCCTGGATCAGGACGTGGGTCGCGTTCTGCCAAGCCGGCGACGCCTGCTTCTCTTTTGGCAATCGGGTGATGTACGCGCCGGCATCCTGCAACGTCGTCAACGCGCCGCCGCCGGGCAGGCCTATGGGATCGGGAAATCTGGCTGACCAGGACACAACGCAACTCCACAACTGAACGGCGACTCAAGTGAGAAAATCCCAGTTCGTTCCGCAGCGTGGGAACGAGCTCAGAAAAGACGTGTTGGAGGATAAAGGAGTACCGCCGATGCCAGAAAAGTCGGACGAAAAGAAATCGGAACGGCGCCCGGTATATCTGGCGCCGGTGCCAGCGTTTGCCCGGCCAGACGATCTTCGGAGAGGCCGTCCGCGGCCTGTTGCATGCGAGGATGACGATTGAGACCTACGTTGGCGGCTTGAGATCGCTGTTCATCCACTTGGATCCGATCTCGAACGGGTCAGGCGGATCGCAGTTCTCGCAAACGTAGATGGCCGGGCCGACGATAGATGGCTCTTTTTTCATCGGCCCCTTGCATTTCGGGCAAGTCTTCGATGCAGAGCGGCGGGGCATGGCCGGCTACTCCTACTCAAACCGTGACTCGGAGAGTGCAGAGAGTAGCGCTAGAACGATCTAGGAGTACATCAGGTTCCAACCCCATGGCCGGCCAAGTGTGCCTTATCAGCCCACATGATGAATCCTCCGCACTCGTGGATGCGGATAATCCCATCCGCGATGAGCTTGTCACGGCCGGCGGTATATTCCTCAACGCTGCCGGCGCCGCCTTTCAGGAAGGTGCCATTCCATTCGCCTATCGACATCCGGCCTTGGTCGACTCGGAGCGTCTTGGCGATTTCCAGCAGTCTAGCGGCTGCGGCTTCAGGAGTGGCGTAGGGGCGGGCTTGGACGTATTTCTCGAACGGCTTGCTCATGGGGTAGGGGCTTCGTCTCTCTTCTTGCCGCGAGCCACGATCTTCAACGCGCCGTCCGGAAGAGGGCGCTGGAGCTGCATCGCTTCATCGGCTGGCGCGGTCATCCAGACTTGCAGTTCTTCGGGCTTCGTCAGGATAACAGGCATTGCTTTCGGGTGGATTGCGCCGACTTCGGCGTTCGGGTCTGTGGTCAAAAACGCAAAGATATCGTTGGTGGTCTCGCCTTCCTTGACCTTCCTGACCGATGTCCAGTTCGTCCAGATTCCCGCGAAGAATGCCAGTGGCCTCTCGTCGAGAGCGAACCAGATGTCGCCGCCCTCGGCTTTGTTGAACTCGCTGAAGGATGTGAACGGCACCAAGCCCCGCGACTCCACACCGAGCCAGCGCTTCCAGTGCTTGCTGTCCAGGTTGCGGATGTTCGTCGTGCCGCTGTCCGGCTCCATCCGCAGCAGTTCTTTGAAGTCGACCGGCTTGCCTTTTTCCTCGAGCTTTGCGGCTCGCTTCTTCGCAGCCTGCATCTGGGCGAACTGAGAGGACGGCATGCCCCAGCGTGCCAGCGCAAGTTCAGTGCCGCCCGACACATTGCGCACGATCGGCGCCGGATAGTCGGGGAAGATGCCGGGCATTGCGGGCAAGTTCCCGGTGCTGTCGATGTCGAAGGCGAACAGCCGGCGGATGGCATCCTGGTTCTTCGTCATCGAATAGAGGTTGCACATAGAGCGTTCCTGTCGCTTACGTTCCCGGAGGTCTTCCGGTGATGTGCGTTATATGCGCCATCGTCTGATCGTGGAACCGCGGGTTGAAGGTCGCGCCGCACGGGCAGTGGATCTCGCCACGGCGGATCTGCTCGGTATAGCCGGCATCCCAAAGCGCGTATTTGTTGGCGGTCCACTGTTTGTCTCGGCGGCAGGCTTCGAACTCCGCCTCGGTGCGCCTCGGCAGGAACAGCTTCCACGCGGCCTCAAAGCCGGTGCGGGCTGTCTCGAAATCAAGCGCTTCACCTCTGAAACATTCATCGCGATGGAGCGGGTAGAAGCCGCAAGACCATTTCCAGATCCCCGACCTCTCCGGGCTCGGATCCCAGTTTTGCTGAGCGATGGTGCCGACCTGCACGTCGCCGTACCAGATTTCCCATGTCTCCAGACGATCATCGGCACGTCGCCGTGTCAGCTCCAGCATCATGGCGCCTCCGGCTCGTGTCGTCGCCGGGGCGCCAGCTGCAGCAATTTTGCCAGTGGCCGTTTCCCGCCTTTCGCGCATCGCTCGCAGCGCAGGCGGGTCGCGAGGTCGTGAATGCATGTCGTGTCAACGTGCGGAAGCTCTGCCAGGCTGACGTCGCGCCTGGCCCGGCATCTTGAACATTCAATCTCGAGCCACGGGAAGCCGCCATTCAGCGCCTGGTCCACGGTCGGTGATGGGTCGACCGGCTCGCCATCCGCCCACATACGCTCGTTCCAGCTTTCGCAGGACAGCTTGTCGGCTTCCCGGATTAGCGCTTCACCCTTGGCGCGCAACTCGTCCGACTGACGCGCAAGCATCAGCGTCACGCTTCGCGCCTTCGTCAGCTCTTTATTGAGAGCCTTGCGGTCGCCGCCGGATAGGGGCGTGAGGTGATATTTCGGAGCCATATGGGCGTCCAAGCGTGACGGTCAAAAATGAAAAATCAAAAACGCTACGTCGTCTCAAACGAGGGCCAGCAGCCGTCCTCTTCGAGGCGTCCTGTCCGCTCCCGGCAACCGTTGTCGAGCAACTTCATGCCGACGTCTTTCCAGATTGCATGTGCCCCGTAGAGACGCACAGCATCGACGGTTCGGATCTCAACGATCCGATCACAGCGGCGGCAGGCTACTCGCAGGACATGTCGGGGAATTTCGGAGAGGCGTCGCTGCTGGACGGGAACGCCGGTACGGATCTGACCGCGAGGTCCCGGACAATGGAATCCCAATATGCCTCCGAAGATCGTCCGCAGGGCCGGGCGTCGGGGTCCCAGGCTCAGGCGGGCGGCTCGGCTTGGAGGCCAGCCTTTCCATCTGCCGCTCGGTGAACATACGGAAACTTGCGGGTCGGTCGCTCATACCCTCGATTAGAACATAAGAAGAACAAAAGTCGAGTCCGCTTAGGTTGAATTTCGGGTGCCGGGCTGCTTTAACCCTTAGTGGTATAATTTTCTTTCCACAGTGGCCTGTTTTGAATTATGTGGAAACGCCATGCAGGACTACAAAGCCAGACTGGCTAAGCTGCGCATAGAAGCCGCTGAATGCGACTTGATCGCGGATTTGGCGACAGACGTTCAAAAGCGCGAGCTATTCCAAAAGCTAGCGCGCGAGTACCGCGAGATGGCGCAGGGCATCGAAAAGATCATCGCAATCCGCGCCCCATAGAACTTCAGATCCGCAGATACCCCGGACTTGCGCAAGGCCGCCTCAGTGGGTGGCCTTACGTTTTGGTCGGAGCCTTCAGGCTGGGTGAGGAAAGCCACTCGCTGATATGCGCGCCGATTTCGGCTTGACGCGCTCTGCGAATAAGCCTCTCGCGCTCCACCCCGGGCGGAGTGCCGCGGGCTTCTTTCCGGAAACGTTTGACCTCTTCCGAAAAACCTTTGGCGATGAGATCGGTTTGTTCGAAGCGACGCTGTTGAGACATGGCGCGCTCCTTTCCATGAGAGGAAGGCGGGAGCGCTACCGGGCGATCTCATCACAGACAAAAGCCTCGGGCAGGGCTGTGATGCTTCAAGTCTGCGCCTGAATCCGGCGGGGCGCGAGTCAATTTTTAAAGAATGTAACTGGAACCAAATTAGCGACTAGGGCCGGAAGCGGGCGAGTACCTGAATTACTTGCGGCCATGTGATTTCCCAAGGATATTACAGTGGCCTGTTTTGAATCTGCGAGTGTCTATCGGTGCATTGCCTGACGCCGGGTCCGTTCAATGCCATCATTGATCTCGCCGTGACAGGCTTCGACGGCCAGTTCGCGCGAGCGAAACTTGACCGGCCCCTGCACTGTGCGATTGCCTGGATAGATATTCCAGCGCCAAAGGCCCGGCTCAATCTCCTGCACGTCATATCTTATCGTTCGATGCAACACCTGGCGGCACTCCATTCCCCGGTCGGAAGCTAGCACAATTTAGAGTGGCCTATTTCGGAAAATGGATCGCCGGTTTCGGCCATTACCGCTATGAGGGCTTCCAGCCCTTCAGATCAGGGTAGGCTGCCACAACGGCGTTTCAGCGGAGGAGGAGTTCTGGCATCCCGCCATTTTAGCGGATGGCGGGGCGGGCGTCATCCTTGCCCAGAAACGCGCATCTCAGCTTCCACGGCCGCGACCATCTCACGCGTGATCATCATGTGCGCGGAGGCTAGTCAGGTATTTTCGGAATCGAGCTATCGATCACGGGGTTCAGCTGTATCAAGTGTGCGTCTCTCTCTGTGATGCCGATGTGCAGGTCTCTGCTTTCCCGGCGAATATAGAAGCGCGCCGGCGCGTTTTCTTGTGCGGCCCAGTTCCGCATCGTCGCCGTGTTAGCCACGGATACAAAAAGCCGGGCTTCCGCCATCGCGGAGAGCGTATCGATTGTTGAGCGAGTGGTGCGCGCTAAGACCTTAGCAGCTCTTTGCCGGTCTATGTCGCTGGCCCTCTTAGGATCAAACGGAAGGTCGATGTTGCTGGTGATCATCACTTCGGCCGCGTCGAGTGCTACGCGATACGAACGCCTATTAGGGTTCAGCAAACTAATGCCGGATACTGACGCATAAGGAGTTGATACTGCTCCCTCGCGGGTTTCCTCGATTAGATCGAGCGATCCAGATCGCACGTAGGACCAGAGATTGATTTCCGTCATCCTGGCCAATTTCGGTCCGAGGATCTCGCGCAGATCGTCGAGGTAAGACGCGATCGGCTTAGCTGCACGAATGGTGGCGATGATATCGGGAATCTTGTGAACGTTAGCTAATAGATACTCTTGCTCTGCCTCTCGCTTGATGCGCGCGTCCAATTCGTTGACCGCGAAATCGTGTCCCTCTGGATTCAACGTCCGAAAGCAATCCTGCCCCATGAGCCTTATGTTTTGCGTTAGTGGAAACCAAGCGATGTACCCCTTTCCAAACTTTGCGTGGTAGGGGGTGCAGCAAGGGCAGGGCGATTCCACTCCTTTTGGCAGTACGAAATCATTGATGTAGCGGATCTGTCCGGCTTCTTCTTTGTCCGGTTTTGAGTGCGTGTGGCCACGCCAAAGATAAACCGGTTGGCTCTTCACCCATGAGCGCACTTCGTCCACGACATCGCGGTCGGGAGGTTTGTCGAACAGCGGCTTTGGGGCGAAGCAGTGATCTGGGATGGCGATGCGCTCGGTCAAAGACTGGTCTCCTCATAAGAGCGCCGGACGACGCGACTCATTCCCCCGTTAGCAATATAAGGTTGTGCCGACTTTCATTCCACGCGAATGAGAACACGCCCCCTGAATCAACAGCGAACGAAGCGTGCACCGCACCTGTGGCGACACTTGTGGCGGCGAAAAGTTCAGCAGCGTTGAATGTCGTCCAACTATCTGAAATCATTGGTGGGCCCGGCAGGACTCGAACCTGCAACCAGACCGTTATGAGCGGTCGGCTCTAACCATTGAGCTACAGGCCCCGCCGGCGTCCGGCGCACGGGAGCGGGGGACGGCGGTGCAGGCATTCCTTATATCGGCCGCCGCCTGCGGGCAATGCCGTGGTCCCCGGGGCAGGAACTTCGGCCCGGCAGTGACGCTTGCCCGCGCAATGTCAACGCATGGAAGCGCGGGTGTTTGCTGGGGCTGTCGTCTGTCCGATCGTTGCCCTGATTGCCGGCAGCCTCGGCCTTACCAATATCCCGGCCTTCGCCGGGAAGCTCTCGCTCATCCTCGTCGCGCTGTTCTTCCCGGGCCTCCCGGCGCTGCTGGATTTGCCTATCCGGTCGCCGGGGCGGTCAGCAGCTCTCAGCTGCTGCCCGCCATGGTCGCGGTGAGCGTCCAGCTCAGTCGACCGAGACGCCGGCGAATTCCACCACCTTGCGCCATTTCTCGGTCTCAGTGGCTATGAGCTTGCCGAATTCCCCAGGCGTCATGGGCTTCGGTACACCGCCGGTTTCGGCGAGCCGCGCGATCAGCTTGGGATCCTTGAGCGCTTCGCCGACGGCCTTGTTGAGGGTGGCAATCACGTCCGGCGGCGTGCCCTTCGGCGCGGAGATGCCGTAGAAGCCGACCGACTCGAAGCCGGGCACCGTCTCGGCAATGGCCGGGACGTCCGGCACGATCGGCCAGCGTTGCGGCGAAGTGACGCCGAGTGCACGCACGGTGCCGCCGCGCGACTGTTCGAGCGCGGTAGGCAGGTTGTCGAAGATCAACTGGACCTTGTTGGAGATGATGTCGGGAAAGGCGATCGCCGAGCCGCGATAGGGCACGTGGATCATGTCGCACTTGGTCATCGCCTTGAACAATTCGGCCGACATATGCACCGAGGTGCCGTTGCCCGACGAAGCATATGAAATCTTGCCGGGATTGGCCTTGCAGTAGTCAATGAACTCCTGGACGGTTTTCACCGGCATGCCGTTCGACACCACCAGCATATTGGTCAGCTGCATGATGCTGGCGACCGGCACGGTATCGCGGATGAAGTCATAGGGCAGCTTCTTGTAGAGCGAAGTGGAGATCGCATTGTTCGGCGCCACGAACAGCAGCGTATAGCCATCCGGCGCCGAGGTGACGGCCGCAGCGGCGGCGAGATTGCCGCCGGAGCCTGCGCGGTTCTCGACGACGAATTGCTGGCCGAAATGATCCGATAGCCACTGCGCCATGATGCGCGCCACGATATCGACGGGGCCGCCGGCCGCGAAGCCGATCAGCCAGCGCACCGGGCGATCCGGATAGCCGGCAGCCGAGGCGGGGAGGGTTGTCGTGGCAAGACTAGCGAAGCCAACAAGACACAGAACAGCAGTGCGCAGAAAAGCGATCATAATTCCTCCCAGACATGAAGATTGCGGCGGTGATGCGCGCCGTCGTTCGATCGGGCTTGCTACCCGTTACCTCCATGCTTTCACAGAATTCGGATTTTGCCTACAAGCATGGCTCAACGATGCAGGGCGAACGACGTCAGGATGCCACATGAAAATGATGCCGCTTCTTTGCGCAGCACTTCTGGTGGTCACAACGGCCGTTGCGCAGGAAGGAGCCAAGCCGATGTCGACCACCACGCCAAGTCCTGGTTTCAACCTGAGTCTCGGTACGGCGACGCCCGGCGGGGGCTTTCCACTCTATGGCGACGCCTTTGCCGAGGTCATGAACAAGGCCGATCCGTCGCTGGCGCTCGTGACGCGCAACACCAAGGGCTCGACCGAAAACATTCCGCTGCTGGAGGCCGGCCAGCTCGATCTCGCGCTGGTGGCCGGCGAGCCCGCTTATGAAGCCTTCAAGGGCATCGGGCGGGTCCCCACGAAGCTCAAGATCATCACCGCGCTGTATTCCAATCCCGGCATGTTCGTGGTGCGCGCCGACAGTCCCTACAGGACGATCCGCGATCTGGTCGGCAAGCCGATCGCCTTCGGCGCGAAGGGCTCCGGCCTCGTGATCCTGTCGCGCTATGTGCTGGACGGGCTCGGTCTCGATCACGACAAGGATTTCCAGTCGGTCTATCTCGACCGCGCCGGCGATGGCCCGGCCATGGTGCAGGACGGCCGCGTTGCCGCATTGTGGGGTGCGGGGCTGGGCTGGCCCGGTTTCAAGGCCATGAGCGAAAGCCCGGGCGGCGCGCGCTTCATTGCGCCTGATGCGGCAGAGATCGCGCAGATCCGTGCCAAGCACGCCTTCCTCAAGCCGATGCTGGTGGGCGCGAACAGCTATCCGAACCAGCCGGTGCCGATCGCGTCGGTGGGTTCATGGAGTTACATCCTCGCGCGGGAAACGCTGCCGGATGATGTCGCCTATCGGCTGGCAAAGACGCTGCATGGCGCGGAGGCCGCGCTTGGCGCGCGGCTCGCGCAGGCGAAGGAAACGACGGCCAGCAACACCGTGGCGTCAGCGCCTGATGTGTCGCTGATCCATCCCGGTGTGCTGAAGTATTTCAGGGAGATCGGGTTGGTAAAGTAGGGAGCGAAGGGCGCGTAGCGAATGGAGGCGGCCATTCGCTACGCGTCACTCACCATTCGCCCTTCACTTCTTCCCCAACACACAAGCCGGATCGGGCGGCCCGAATGCGTCTTCGCCGGAAATCTTCGCGAGGATCTTGTAGTAGTCCCACGGATACTTGGACTCTTCGGGGGACTTGACCTGTACCAGCATCAGGTCATGCACCATCAAGCCATCCTCGCGCAGTTTGCCGTTGCGCGCGAAGAAATCCTCGATCGGCTTCTCGCGCATCTTGGCGGCAACCTTTAGCGGCTCGTCGGTACCGGCTTCCTTGATGGCGTTCAGATAGGCCATGGTCGAGGAATAGACGCCGGCCTGCCACATGGTGGGCATGCGCTTGGTCTTCTCGAAGAAGCGCTTCGACCAGGCGCGGGTCTTGTCGTCCATGTCCCAGTAGAAAGCGGTGGTGAGCAGCAGGCCCTGCGCGGTCTGCAGCCCCAGCGAGTCGACGTCGGTGATCAGCGCCAGCAGCGCCGCCATCTGCTGCCCGCCCTTGAACACGCCGAACTCGCCGGCGGTCTTGATCTCGTTGATATTGTTCGGCGGGCCGCCGGCGATGCCGATGATCTTGGCCTTGGAGGCCTGCGCCTGCAGCACGAAGGACGAGAGGTCCGATGCGCCGAACGGCGGGCGCACCGAGCCGATCACCTTGCCGCCGGTCTTGGTGACGACAGCCGCAGCATCGCGTTCCAGCGCATGGCCGAAAGCAAAGTCGTCGGTGATGAAGAACCATGAGTCGCCGCCGCGCTTCACCACTTCCTGTGCGGTGCCGACGGCGAGCGCACGGGTGTCGAATACCCATTGCATCGTATAGGGCGAACAGAACTTGCCGTGAAAGTCCGCAGCGCCGGTCGAATGGGTGATGAACAGCCGCTTCCTGTCATTGGCGACATTCTGCACGGCAAGACCAACGGCAGAGACCGGCACGTCGACGATGATATCTACCTGATCGACATCGTACCAGCGCCGCGCGAGGCTGGCGCCGATATCGGGCTTGAGCTGATGATCGCCGATGATGATGCTGATCGGCTTGCCGAGCACGGTGCCCCCGAAATCATCGACAGCCATCTGAGCGGCGACCACAGAGCCTTGGCCGGAGGGCGTCGAGGCTGGACCGTTCATGTCGGTGAGCACGCCGATCTTGACGACGTTGTCGGAGACCTGCGCGTGCGCGGATGTGGCCAACAGCGCAAGCGTCAAAGCACCGGCGAGTGAAAGTTGTGTGACGGTCAGTCTTTTCAAGTGCACGAATATTGCCTCCCTGGTTCTTTAACTGTGTGACGCGTGACATGCACGTCCCAGCTTTGGGCCGATCATGCAGCAAGCGTGAGGGTGCAACAAGTACGATAGCACATTAAATCCAATGCTTGATATGGCTGCGAGTAGAGTCCATCGCGACGCTTTGACATATTATAGTTGTATGATAGTTGTATGCTAGTTCTCGCGCGCTCTGGCCATGCAGCATTACGCGCTCGCCTTTCGATCAGGTCGGCATGCGGACTCAAGATATTCACGTTGCGGAATCTGGTCGGTCGGATATGCGGTGTCCGATATCAATGCTCGGCTGGCGCCACGCCTTCGGTGACGTGACGCCAACCTCGATCATGGCCTTTGCCGGTGGGTCACCTTTCACCGTTGCCGGTGTGCCTATCGCTGCAAACGCCGCTCTCGCGGATCTTGGCTTTGACATCAATGTCACGCCGAACGCCACGCTTGGTGTCACCTATGGCGGTCAGTTCGGCTCGGGTGTCACCGACCAGACCTTGCGCGGGAATTTCGCTGTGAGATTCTAAGAACGCCCATCTCAGGAGATGCGGTGCGGATGACGCGTCTCTTGAATGCAGCGTCGCAACGGCGACGGGCCGTTAACCGTCATCCAGCTTCGCCAACCGCTCGGCCTCTGCGATGTCATCCATCGTATTGGCATTGAAGAACGGGTCGACCGGATCAACCGGCCATTGGACGGTTGCGAGTTTGTAGCGGGACGTCCAGCGGCCGACCGCGCGCATGTTCTCGTTGACGAGGGCATCGCGTAGCTCATGGCGCAGGGCAACGTCCCACAATCCTATGACGGGATGCGACTGTCCGGCCGAGGAGGCGACGGCAAGCTGTGCATTCTCAGCGATGCGGGCGTGATGCAAACGCGAGACGAGGTCGCGCGGCAGGAACGGGCAATCGCCGGGGGCGCTGAGCATCCACGTGACATCCGGTCGGTTGGCGACTGTCCATTCCAGGCCTGCGAGAATCCCGGCAAGGGGGCCGGGGAAATCCGCAACGTCGTCGGCGATCACCGGCAGGGCAAAGGACGCGAACCGCGCGGGATCGCCATTGGCGTTCAGCACCAGCCCGACGCATTGCGGTGCGACGCGCGCGATCACGCGGGCCAGGATGCTGCGGCCGCCGATTGTCCGCATCGGCTTGTCGCCGCCGCCCATCCGGCGTGCCAGGCCGCCGGCCAGCAGCACGCCCAGGGTGGTCGGATATGCGCTCGTCATCGTCATAGCGCTGCATATGACATTTGGCGTCAGCCGGATATAACGCAGTTGCACAAAACGGAACCCCACGATGGCCCTCACCAAGCTCGACCTGACAGGATTGAAATGCCCGTTGCCGGCGCTGATGACGCGCAAGGCGATGAAGGCGCTGTCGGTCGGTGATCGGCTTGAAGTTCACTGTACGGACCCCCTCGCAGTGATCGACATCCCTGCGTTGATCCAACAGTGCGGTGATCAGATCGAGACCTCTGAACGTAGCGGCGATGTGATGATCTTCTTTATCGAGAAACGAAATGCTGCGATTGCAAATCGCGATTGAGTTGCTGCGATGCAGTGGAAATCATTGAGAAATTTTCGTTCCTGATACCTTTGGACTATCGACTCCCGCAGTCGCTTCTGGCCCATTCTCATTGAGTGCGCGCTTGAATCTTTTCTGCGCGCTGCAGGGGAATTGACGACGCGACTTTTCAAATCGCTGATCGGCTCAGAAGGGTCGGCTGCAGGGGGGGATTTCATGACAAGTGTTGGCAACGCCGGAATACTGTCTGGCACCAAGCCAGGATTGCTGGAACGCGAACGCATCATTGCGACCGCCGGCTTCAACCGGTGGCTGGTTCCACCTGCTGCCCTCTGTATCCATCTCTGTATCGGCATGGCCTATGGCTTCAGCGTGTTCTGGCTGCCGCTGTCGCAGGCGATCACGACACCTGCGTCGAAAGACGTGTGCGACGGCATGAGCCTCGCCACCGAACTCTTCACCACCACCTGCAACTGGAAGGTCGCCAGCCTCGGCTGGATGTACACACTGTTCTTCGTGCTGCTCGGCGTCTCTGCCGCGATCTGGGGCGGCTGGCTCGAGCGCGTCGGTCCGCGCAAGGCCGGCTTCGTCTCGGCGATGTGCTGGTGCGGCGGTCTCGTGCTCGGTTCGATCGGCGTCTACACGCATCAGCTCTGGCTGTTGTGGATCGGCTCCGGCGTGATCGGCGGTATAGGTCTCGGTCTCGGCTACATTTCGCCGGTGTCGACGCTGGTGAAGTGGTTCCCGGATCGTCGCGGCATGGCGACGGGCATGGCGATCATGGGCTTCGGCGGTGGCGCGATGATCGGTTCGCCGCTGGCTAACCTCTTGATGAACTATTTCAAGACCCCGACCGATGTCGGCGTCTGGCAGACCTTCCTCGCCATGGGCGTGATCTATTTCGTGTTCATGATGATCGGTGCATTCTCCTATCGCATCACGCCGCCGAACTGGAAGCCTGATGGCTGGACCCCCCCGGCGACAGCGAATGCCATGATCACCACCGGTCACGTGCATCTCGACAATGCACACAAGACCAGGCAGTTCTGGCTGATCTGGGGCGTGCTCTGTCTGAACGTGTCTGCCGGTATCGGCGTCATCGGCATGGCCTCGCCAATGCTGCAGGAAATCTTCGCCGGCAAGCTGATCGGCCTGCCCGATGTCTCATTCAGCCAGCTCTCGGCCACGCAAAAGACCGCCATCGCCGGTATCGCCGCTGGCTTCGCGGGTCTGCTGTCGCTATTCAACATCGCCGGGCGTTTCTTCTGGGCGTCGCTGTCGGACAAGCTCGGCCGCAAGAACACGTATTATACGTTCTTCATCCTCGGCATCGTTCTCTACGCATTGGTGCCGACGCTGGCGGCGATGGGCAGCAAGGTCCTCTTCGTGCTGGCCTTCGGCGTCATCCTCTCGATGTATGGCGGCGGCTTCGCCACGATCCCGGCCTATCTCGCAGATATCTTCGGCACCCAGTTCGTCGGCGCGATCCACGGCCGGTTGCTGACCGCCTGGGCGACGGCGGGCATCGTGGGTCCTGTGGTGGTGAACTACATCCGCGAATTCCAGATCGCCGCCGGCGTGCCGCGGGCGCAGGTCTATGACTTTACGATGTACATCCTCGCCGGCATGCTGGTGCTCGGCCTGATCTGCAACATGCTGGTGAGGCCGCTGGCGCCGCATTGGTTCATGAAGCCCGAGGAAGTCGCGGCGCTGCAGGCCAAGGGGGCTGCGGCGTCGACCGGTGGCGGCTCCTATGGCATCGGCAAGGGTGGTTTCGACACCAGCGCGATCGCCTTCTGGGCCTTTGTCGGCCTCCCGTTGTGCTGGGGCGTCTGGCTCACATTGCAGAGCGCGGTCAAGATCTTCCAGTAAGGCTTTGCGGGACCGGCGGCGAAAGCTTCCGGTCCTGTTTCACATCTGACGATCAATCTTCAAAACAAGCACATTCGGGGATAACGATGACACGCATCACCACGGGCCTCGTGGCCGCACTGTTCGTTGCGACTTCAATCGGCGTTGCCTCGGCGCAAGCGCCTGCGACGCCAGCGGCATCTGCCGCACCCGCCAAGATGAAGCTGAACAAGCAGAGCCTCAAGGACATGAAGGCGAAGTGGAGCGCCAACAAGGGCAAGCTCAAGGCCTGCCGCAAGGACGTGAAGGTCAAGGGCCTCGCTGGCGACGACCGCTGGTTCTATATCGAAGACTGCATGGCCAAGAGCTGAGGCGCTAGCAAGAGTTGAGACGTAGGACGGGCAGAGTGCAGGCGCGTAGCGCCGGAGCGAAAGCCATCGCTTTTGCATATGCGGCGAGGGGTTTCGCGTAGACGCACTACCCATCCGACGGGTGCTGAGCCCGGTCACCGCGGCCGCTTCCATCTTTATGCCGCGCCTATGAACAGGCGCGGCTGCCCGTCTCGATTTCATATGGCGATGTCCGCATCTTCCCACCATCCCGACGCGCTCATGCGCCAGGGAGTTGAGAAGACGGACAACGACCATGACGATGTTCTACAATCGCGATACGCAGCTGCACGATCTCTCGGCCGATAGCGCTTATCGCAGCTACCTCATCAGCCGCAACCAGTCCCCGATCGTCTATCACTCCGGTGATGTCCAGTGGAAGCGGCTCTGCGTCGCCGCGCGATTGACGCGTAACCACGTCAATGGTTTTTTCGCCGCCATTCACATGGCGCTGGTCGCCGACAAGATGCGCCGCGCGCGGCGTGAACTGGCGCGCGTCCGCGTCCGTGCCACTGATACGCCGGTGCTTCCGGATCGCCGGAGCGTGCCATGAGGAAAGACCGTTCTGCAGCGCTGTTCGCGCGCATCGCCTCCTATGCGACCATCATGCCGGGCATTCTCGCCCGGCTTTGGCGTTTTGTCATTGGACCTGCCGTCTATCGGCCGGCCGCACATTACATGCGCGGACCCGGCCCGAAATGTCGCGAGAAGAACGAGCGGACGCGCCCCAAGTCCTAGAGCATGATCCCGAAAAGTGGGGCCCGGTTTTCGGATAAGATCATGCTCCACTAGAGAAAAAAGCTAGAGCTAGATTCATCTTCAATGAATCTAGCTCTAGCGCATACGGCGCAGGGGCGGCGCGTCGTCAGGCTGCGCCCATATCGCTTCCATCGCGGCGTAGACCTGCTGCTGCTCGGTCTCTGTGAGCTCTGTCAGCGGCAGGCGCACGGCGGCATTCCCCAGGCCCCGCAGGCTCAATGCAAATTTCACCGCTGCTGATGCCTGATCCGACGGCAGGACTTCGGCAAGCGGCGCCAGCATGTCGGAAATGGTTGTCGCATAGCGCGGGCATCCCTGGCGGGCCGCGTAATACATGCCGCGGCAGAGCTGCGGCGCCACATTGGCCATCGCGGAGACAACGCCGTCGCCGCTGAGCAGCAGATAGGGCAGGGCTGCGGTGTCCTGTCCCGTCAGCATCCGGAAACCTCCCGGCAGCAGTGGCCGCAATCGCGCCAGTCGCCCGGCGTCGCAGGTGTCGTCGCGCAGTCCTATCAGTCGTGGCGAGGCGGCGAGAGCGATGAGCGTGTCGTCGGTCAGCGCACGGGCACAGCGCGACGGTGCATCATGCACAATGACCGGCAGCAATGTCGCCTTCAGGATCGCATGGAAATGCGCTGCTATGCCATCTGCCGTCGGGCGGTTGTAATACGGCACGACCGACATGACGGCATTGGCGCCGGCGGCCCGTGCCAGCCGCGTCGATTCAACGGCGCGACTGGTGCAGTTCGATCCCGCGCCGGCAATGATGTGGATGCGCCCGCGGGCGACGCCGGCGGCAGTCCGGATCAGGGTGGCGCGCTCGTTCGAAGTGAGCGTGTCAGACTCACCAATAGTCTCTCCGACCACGATGGCACTCGCGCCGGCACAAACCTGTCGCTCGCATAACCGCGCGAAAGTGAGGAGATCGAGTGCGCCATGCGCATCGAACGGCGTCGGCACTTCAGCGATGATGCCATGCAACCAGTCATTGGTGTGACGGGAGGCATGAGCTTGCGGGAGGGCATGGGCCCGAAGGGCAACTGCGGACATGGTGAGAAGCTCAGGCGACGCGCCGTTGTTGCAACAGTTCGTCAGAGGTTGCTGTCGTGACCGGCACGGCATTCATATCGAGTTCGATGAGGCCCGCCGTCTCGATGATCGCTTCGGGGTGATGGCCGCTCTCGAACAGCGCATAGCGCACGGCATTCGCGCGGCTGACGAACAACCCGCCGAACAGGCCGTTCTGCTCCTGCGCGACCCACTGGCCGCGGCGGTTCTTGCCGATGAAAATGAGGGATGAGCTACGCGAGGGAGGTTCGATGGTGATCACTTGCAGTCTCCAGTTCATTCGCTTGAGCGAATGTCTGCAAGATGATCGGCGGCCCGTTTGAAAACGAGATGAGCGGTGGTACCGCGTTATAGGGATTTCATAAGTGCTTCCGTTCGCACATCACCAGGCGGAACCATCATTCGCGGCGGCGATTGAACATTTCGATCATAATGGGAGCATGGAATGGCGAAATATTCCAAGAAGTCCGCCGCGAAGGTCGCGCGGGCCATGAAGAAGCGCAAGACCGGGACATTGCGAAGCGGCGGTTCGGGCAAGAAGGTGACCAGCAAGAAGCAGGCGATTGCAATTGGCCTGTCTGAAGCCCGCGCCGAAGGCCGGAAAGTGCCAAAGGCGCCGAAGAAAAAGACGGTAAAGAAGAAAACCGCGGCCAAGAAGGCAGCTAAGAAAACTACGAAAACGAAGAAATCCAGAAAGACCTCGAAGAAGAAATCCTGACCTCGGTCAGATCGAAGGCGACACTGCAGATCACTTGGTCTGCAATGTCGCCTTCAGCAGATGATTCTTGCATTCGTCTTCCTTGCCTTCCACCATTGCTTCGCTGGCAAGGCCGATTTCGTCCGACGCCGTTTTCTTCTGCTTGCTGCTGTCAGGCATCTTGGCGATGGCCTCGGCGATGAAGCCGATGTTCGAGGCATTGCATTCCCGTGTCTGCAGTTGTTGCGCATCGGCAGTCACGGCAAGTGTCGCCGTCAGGATGAGAGCTATTGCAACGGGCTTCATGCGGTCAACTTGCCTTGCGGTGCCGTGCGGATGACCGCGCGGTCTTCTTGGCGGGGCGTTTACGCGCCACATGCGGCCGTGTGGCAGAGACGCGCTTGCTCGGCGCTTTGCCACCCTTGAGGCTCGCCTTCAGCGCATCCATCAGATTGACGACATTGTCCGGCTTGTCTTCCTTCTCGACCACCTTCACCGGCTTGCCGGCCGCCTTGCGCTTCACCAGCGTCTTCAGCGCGGTTTCATATTCGTCCTTGAACTCGGTCGGATCGAAATGCGAAGCCTTGCTGTCGAGGATATGTATTGCGAGGTCGATCATGTCCTTGGAGATCTTCGGGCTCTTGATGCCGTCGAAATAGTCCTCCTCGTCGCGTATCTCATAGGGGAATCGCAGCGTGGTGCCGAGCAGACCCTTGCCGAGCGGCTCGATGGCGATGATGTGCTCGCGATTGGTCAACACGATGCGGGCCAGTGCCACGCGATCCTTGTCCTTCATGGCGTCGCGGATCACGGCAAAGGCATCGGCGCCGGCGTCGCCGTCGGGTGCGATGTAATAGGGGGCGTTCAGATAGCGCCGATCGATCTCGTCGCGCGGCACGAAATTGTCGATGTCGATAGTGTGGTTGCTCTCGATCTGCACGGCCTCGAGCTCCTCCTTCTCGATCTCGACATATTCGCCTTTGCTGATCTCGTAGCCGCGGCCCTTCTGTTCCTTTTCAACGACGTCGCCGGTCTCGGCGTCCACCATCTGCTGCTTCAGCCGGTTGCCGGTCTCGCGGTTGATCATGTGGAATTTGGTCTTCTCGACCGTCGTCGCGGCCGGATACAGCGCCACCGGGCAGGTGACGAGCGACAGCTTGAGAGAGCCTTTCCAATAGGCGCGGGGCGGGGCCATACTCGTTCTCCAATTCGATCTACAAATGAAGCACGCAGGCCGCAAAGTATTGCGCTGGCGTGGATTTCCAGGAACTTCAACGGCAGTTGCCGGTTTTGGTTCCGGGCCGGATCATGTGCCCGATGCGTTGAGTGGGGGACGGCGTGGCCGACAAGCAGCTTCAGATCTATCGCCGGAAGCGCGATTTCGCGCAGACGAAAGAGCCGTCGGGCCAGATCGTGGTCGCGCCGGCGAAGCGGCGCCGTTTCGTGATCCAGAAACACGATGCCACCCGGCTGCATTACGATCTGCGGCTGGAGATGGACGGCGTCTTCAAGTCCTGGGCCGTCACCCGCGGTCCGTCCATGGACCCTGCCGACAAGCGCCTCGCCGTCGAGGTCGAGGATCATCCGCTCGATTACGGCGACTTCGAGGGCACCATCCCCAAGGGGCAATATGGCGGCGGCACGGTGCAGCTTTGGGATCGCGGCTATTGGGAGAGCGACGACCCGGAAAAGGGCTTGAGGAAAGGCGACCTCAAATTCACGCTGGATGGCGAGAAGCTGCATGGCGGCTTCGTGCTGGTGCGCATGAAGCATGACCGCAATGGCGGCAAACGCACCAACTGGTTGCTGATCAAGCACCGCGACGAATTCGTCAGGGAAGGCAAGGCCAACAGGATTCTCGATGACGATATGTCGGTCGCCTCCGGCCGGACCATGCGCGAGATTGCGTCGGGCAAGGGAAAAGCGCCGAAGCCCTTCATGATTGCCAAGACCGCGAGGATCAAGCCGGATGCGGTGTGGGATTCCAGCGAGGGCAGCGCTGCGCAGGCGCGTGCGACGAAAGGCGTGAAGACCAAGGCGGATGTCGGCAAAGGTGCGACGAAGAAGATTGCAGCGAAGAAGGCTGTCACAGGTAAGGCCGCGAGGGTCGCGAAGATGCCCGGATTTGTCGCCCCGCAGCTTTGTGTATCCGTCGATCGTCCACCTTCTGCCGATGGCTGGGCGCATGAGATCAAGTTCGACGGCTATCGCGTGCAGCTTCGTGTCGAGGACGGCGAGGCGACACTGAAGACGCGTAAGGGTCTCGACTGGACGGAGAAATTTCAGGCCATCGCCAGCGAAGCCGCCGGCCTCCCGGATGCCATCATCGATGGCGAGATTGTCGGCCTCGATGCGGACGGCGCACCGGACTTCGCGGCGCTGCAGGCGGCGCTGTCCGATGGCGAGACCGATACGTTGATCTTCTTTGCATTCGATCTGTTGTTCGCCGACGGTGAGGATCTGCGCAAGCTGCCGCTGAGCGCGCGCAAGGAACGGCTTCATAAGCTTCTCGACAAAGCCCGCCGTGGCCGCAAGGAAAGCCTGATCCGCTATGTCGATCATTTCGAGACCGGAGGCGATGCCATCCTCCGATCCGCCTGCAAACTGTCGCTGGAAGGCATTGTCTCCAAGAAGCTCTCGGCACCCTATGTCTCCGGCCGTTCGCAAAACTGGACCAAGGCCAAATGCCGCGCCGGCCACGAGGTCGTAATCGGCGGATGGAAGAGCAATGCCGGCAAATTCCGTTCGCTGATGGTCGGCGTCCACAAGGGCGATCATCTGGCCTATGTCGGCGTGGTCGGCACCGGCTTCGGCCAGGACACGGTCAAGCGCATCATGCCAGCGCTGAAAGCAGCGGCGGCAAAGAGCAGCCCCTTTGGCGGCAAGGAAACACCACCGGGCGGCCGCGATGTGCACTGGCTGAAGCCCGAACTGGTGGCCGAGATCGAATTCGCAGGTTTCACCGGCGCGGGCATGGTGCGGCAGGCTGCATTCAAGGGGCTGCGACAGGACAAGCCCGCGGACGAAGTCGAGGCCGAAACGCCGAAGAAGACTGAGCTCGCCGAGCCGAAGCCGAAGCGCGGTGCGAAGAAGGCGGCGAAGACGACTGCGAAGAAGGCTGCACCCGCAAGAGCAGCGGTGGGGAATGCTGTCGTCATGGGTGTCTCCATCTCCAAGCCCGATAAGGAGCTGTGGCCCGATGCAGGCGACGACCAGCCCGTCACCAAGCGCGACCTCGCCACCTATTTCGAAGCGGTCGGCGATTGGATGATGGACTATCTCAAGGGGCGGCCCTGTTCGATTGTACGCGCGCCCGACGGCATCGAGGGCCAGCAGTTCTTCCAGCGCCATGCCATGCCGGGAACGTCCAATCTGCTGGAGCTTGTGAAGGTCTCGGGCGACCGCAAGCCCTATCTGCAGATCGACCGCGTCGAGGGCCTCGCAGCCGTCGCGCAGATCGGCGGGCTTGAACTGCACCCGTGGAATTGCGCCCCGGATGCTCCGGATACGCCTGGGCGTCTGGTGTTCGACCTCGATCCCGCGCCCGATGTGGAGTTTGCAGCTGTGATGGATGCGGCGCGCGAGATGCGCGAGCGGCTGTCAAGCCTCGGCATGGAGAGCTTCTGCAAGACCACCGGCGGCAAGGGCCTGCATGTGGTTGTGCCGCTGTTGTATGGGGCCAGGGACAAGGTGGACTGGAAGACCGCGAAAACCTTTGCGCAGGCCGTGTGCCAGCAGATGGCGAGCGATGACCCCGAGCGCTATCTGCTCAACATGTCGAAGAAGCTACGGGGCGGAAAGATCTTCCTCGATTATCTGCGCAACGACCGGATGGCGACCGCGGTATCTGTGCTGTCACCCCGGGCGCGAAAGTGCGCCACCGTGTCGATGCCACTGACATGGGCGCAGGTGCGGAGCGATCTCGATCCGAAGCGGTTCACGGTGCGCAGCGTGCCGGCGCTTCTGAAGAAGAGCAAGGCGTGGGCCGGTTACGATGATGTTGCATCGTCGATCAAGGCGGCGATTGGAAAGATGGCCTGACATCGCAGGATGGGTAGGGCGCAGCGAAACCCGTCGCCTTCATGCATGAGAAGATGGGTTTCGCGAAGGCGCTCTACCCATTCTGCGACAAAACAAAAGCGCGCGACCCTTCCGGATCGCGCGCCTTGAAATCAATATTTGTCTTACAACTTACCAAGCAACAGGAGGATCAGCAGGATCACCACGATGAGGCCGAGACCGCCGCCGCCGTAATAGCCGGTGCCGTAGAACGGACCGCCACCGATACCGCTGAAGCCGCCAAGCAAGGCGATGATCAGGATGATCAGAATAATAGTACCAATAGACATGGATTTCTCCTCAGCCTGGCAGACGGACAAGCCTGCTGCCTTCATGCGATAAAAACGCGCAGGCATCCCCAAGGTTCCATGGTTGAAACTTTGATTGCGACTACCGCCGGACAAAATCGGGCTTACATCGGGTGAGCTAACAAAGGATCGTGTGATGTCTGCACCTCTCATCGTCTCCATTCCGCACAGTCTCGGTCGCGAGGAGGCGTCTCGCCGTCTCAGGAATGGATTGACACGTGCTGCGTCGAATGTCCCGACGCTGACGGTAGATGAGGAACGCTGGGAGGGTGACCGGATGATCTTCCGCGTCCGCGCCCTAGGGCAGGCTGCGTCCGGCCAGGTGGATGTCGCGGACGATCACGTCAAGGTCGAAGTGGTGCTGCCGTGGCTGCTGCAGCGATTCGCGCAAGTTGCCCAGGCGGCAATCAAATCGCGTGGAAATCTGCTGCTCACAAAAAAGAGTTGATGCGCTGCGAAACGCTCAAGAGGAATTCCCGCTGTTATTCAATGTCTTTTGCTTAGCAGCATAAGAAGCCGCGCCTGAGTGTGCGGTGCACGTTGGTCCCGCCATAAACCATTCGCCAATAATTTGATGAAAAGCTTTGAGCACGCGGAGGAAGGGAACCGACCTTTCTCGAGTCGGCACGACATCCGCCAGGCCGTCCGGCCGTTGATCCCGGACGGCCTTGTCGTGTGTGCTATCGCAAACGCGTCGAACGAATGCGTTTCGGCGCGGCATGCGCCTTCACGATCGCCATCGGAAGCTGCCTGAAAAGTTTGGTAACGGAGAGTTCGCTCGCGCCGTGCTTCTGCGATGCACCTTCGACGAGGTAGCCGGGCGCGATCACGGTCGCGTCGAACGCCGTCGCCTCCGGCCAATGGCGCCCGCCTTGCGTTGCTTCGAAAAAGGCGCGCGGGATCACGACGATTGCGGCGTCGCGCTGATACCGCCGCGCAAAGGCGATGATATGTGCGGCCTGAGGTCCGGTCACTTCAAGCGGTTCGTAATCGCCATCGGTGAAGACGGCTGCCATTGCGGTGCGGCGTTTCAACAGTTCGCGCGTCCAGGCGAGCTTGATGTGGCCATCATTCCAGTTTTGCGCCAGC
Source organism: Tardiphaga sp. GW822-FHT04G09 (assembly GCF_058800725.1). Lineage (NCBI taxonomy): Bacteria > Pseudomonadati > Pseudomonadota > Alphaproteobacteria > Hyphomicrobiales > Nitrobacteraceae > Tardiphaga > Tardiphaga sp. GW822-FHT04G09. The sequence goes on from NZ_JBXAMO010000016.1 coordinate 27,242, forward strand.
GCGGCCCAGTCCGGTTGCCGCAATCCCTCCAGCACTTTCGTGCGTTCGGCGAAATCCACCGGGCGGCGGTTGTCCGGATCGACCAGCGAGAAATCCCAGAATTCTGTGCCCTGATAGAAGTCCGGCATGCCGGGAATGGTCGCTTTCAACGTGATCTGGCTGAGTGAATTCAATGCGCCGATGAGCGACGTACGCTTGGCAAACGTCTCAAGCGCCTCGATGAAGTCAGGCGATTGCGCGCGATCGAGAATGCGCTCCAGGAACGTGTGCAGGCCTTTCTCGTAAGCCTCGTTCGGATTGAGCCAGCTCGTCTCCTGCTTGCCTTCGCGCGCCGCCTTCAGCGCATAGGCCTGCATCCGCTCGAGGAAGGAACGGTCCGGCCCGTCGAGCGGCCATGCGCCGATCAATGCCTGATACAACATATACTCAAACGCTGCGGACGGCGCGCGCATCTCGCCATGGACGACCAGATGCGGCGCATTCAGCACCTTCCAGCGGCTGACCGCACTGGCCCATTCACCGGGCATTTCGGCCAAAGCCAGTAAACGCGCGCGCGCATCCTCGCCGCGCTTGGTGTCATGGGTGGCGGTCGAGGTCATGCCATGCGGCCATTCGCGCGCGCGCGTCACCATCATCTCGTGAAACGTGGCGACAGGTATCGCTTTCGCCGCCGGCTCGCCGCCGACTTCATTCAGTGCCAGCAGGCGGTGATAGCGATAGAAGGCGGTGTCTTCGAGCGACTTCGCCATGGTCGGTCCGGTGAACTGCTGCACCTTCAATGCAAAGCGCCGCACGCGCGGCTTGCTGTGCGCGGGGCGGCCGGGCTTCAGCAGGTCAAGCGTCAACGCGTCGCGCAGGAAGTCGAACAGGCCTTCGTCGGTGCCGAACCAGTCGGCGCGCGCCTTCTCGATGGTCGTGGCGATCAGTTGCCGGTCGAGGGCAGACGGGCCGGCGGCCGTGAGATAGGTGCGATAGACCGGGAAATGCAGCACATAGAGTTCGAACGCCTGACGCAGCGTGTCGGCGGAGAAGTCGCGTGTCGAATAATGTCCGTTGGCGATCCGCGCCAGGAGGCGCGTCAGCACCGTGAATTCGCTGAGCAGCAGCGTATCGAGGACGCGGCGCTTGGCTTCCATCAGCAGTGGATCGAATTTCGGCGAGGTATTGCTGACCTGCCGCCAGGTTTCGCCCAGCGGCTCCAGGCCCTTTTCCTCGACCAGCACCTGCGTGATGACATTGAGCCATTCATAGCCGGTGGTGCCGTGCACGCCGGCAAATGGCACCAGTTTCTCATGTTCGCCGAGGATTTTCTCGACCACGATATAGAACGGCTTGGACGAGCGGCCATGCGCCTCGCGGATCAGGCGACGAAGGCGCTGGAAATATTGTGAGGGATCGCGCAGACCGTCGATATGGTCGAGCCGCAGGCCCTGTAACTTGTCCTCGGCGATCAGTCGTTTGACCAGCGAATGGATCGCCTCGAACGTGCCGGCATCCTCGACGCGCAGCCCGGCCAGCGTGTTGACGTCGAAGAAGCGGCGATAGTTGATCTCGCTGGAAGCGAGGCGCCACTGGCCGAGCTTGTAACGCTGGCGCTCCAGCAGCATGTGCAGCGCCTGGATCTGTGCCGGCCGATCCGCGCCGGCGCGATAAGCCTCGAGGCCTCTGGAGATGACCTCGGCAGCACCGTCGATGGATGCGAGCTGCCGTTTGAACGCTGGCGCTTCCTGCCGGTTGGGATGGCGCAGGCCGGTGTGCTTGGCCGCCAGCTTCAGGATCGCGCGGCCGGCCGCGGTCTCTCCGGCATTTGCCTCCTTGACGATGCTGCGCAACATCTCGCTGTAGCGCTCCGGCGCGATCGGAAGACGGTGTTCGAAATACCAGGCCGAGAAGCTGCCTTCCCCGGCGTCGTATTTCAGTTCGATCTCGCCATTGTCCAGCGCCTGCCCGTAGGAGGAACCGATGATCGGCAGCAGCACGCCGCCGCGGGCGCGATAGGGCAGGGTATCCCAGTCGATATCGAACGAGACGGCATGCGGCGAGGCCTGGCCCCACTCCAGCACGTCGAGCCACCACGGATTGTCAGCGAAATGCACGCCCACGTGATTGGGTACGAAATCGAGGATCAGTCCGATGTCGTGCGCTTTCAGCGCGGCACTCAGGCGCTCGAAGCCGGCTTCGCCGCCAAGTTCGGGATTGAGCTTGGTGTGATCGACGATGTCATAGCCGTGGGTCGAGCCGGCGCGCGATTTCATGAATGGCGAGGCGTAGAGATGCGTGATGCCAAGCGCCTTCAGATAGGGGACGATGCCCGCGGCGGCATCAAAGTCGAAATCCTTGGTGAGCTGAATGCGGTAGGTCGCGACGGGAATCGCAGGCGCCATTATCTATCTCCGATCCGCCATGCGACGGACCACGGCGTCCCCACGCCGATGGTAGTGTTGCCCCAAATCGTTGTGCCTGTGCTCGGCGGTGCTGCGTTGACGGCCTTGTTGGACAGATTGGCCGCGAGATGCAGCCTGCTGCCGTCGCCCATTTTCCAGAATGCCGTGATGAAGCCCCCGTCGGTCGCCTCGGCCTTGCCGAAGCGCGCACCGGCAAGACGCGGCACGATGTGCTGCTTGCGCAGCACCAGCAGGTCACGCACCAGAGCCAGCCGCTTCCGGCCCGGCGCAGTGTCGCGATGATCCCAATCGATGAAAGCCGAGCGGAAGGAGCGCTCGTCCAGCGGATCGGGAATCTCGTCGCCGTATTTTTCATAGGCGCTGGCGAATTCCTTCCTGCGACCGTTGCGCACGGCATTGGCGAGATCGCCTTGGAAATCGCAGAAGAACGGGAAGGGCACCTTCGAGCCCCATTCCTCGCCCTGGAACAGCATCGGCACCATCGGCGCCAGCAGCGTGATCGCCAGCGCAGCTTCGATGGCGTCAGGCCTGGCGAGAGTTTCGAGGCGGTCGCCGAGCGCACGGTTGCCGATCTGGTCATGGTTCTGCAGGAAGTTCACGAAACCCGATGGTGCGAGTTCGCTGCTCGGCTCGCCGCGCGGTGCGCCGTTGCGATGCGCCGACGGCTCGCCCTGATAGGCGAAGCCCGAGCCCAGCGCCCGCACGATGTGATCGAGCGGCTTCGGCGCGTAGTCGCTGTAATAGCCCTTGTCCTCGCCGGTGAGCAGCACGTGCCAGGCGTGGTGATAGTCGTCATTCCACTGCGCGCGATATTTGCCGCGCGCCGGGTTGGTGACGGGGTCCAGCAGCGTGGCGCGGTTGTCGTCGTTCTCGAGTACGAGATGGATCAGCCGGCCGGTGTCGGCGGCCAGCTTGCCGACCTCGCGGCTCAGCTCGTGCAGCATCGGGATCTCGCCCTGTTCGGGGATCGCATGCACCGCATCGAGCCGCAGCCCGTCGAAGCGATAATCGCGTAGCCACGCCACGGCATTCTCGATCGCGTAGGCCCGCACCTGCGGCAGGTGATAGTTGATCGCCGATCCCCATGGCGTATCGGCACCGCCGAAGAAATTCGGCGCATAGAGGCCGAGATAATTCCCCTCCGGGCCGAAGTGATTGTAGACGACATCGAGGAACACCATCAGCCCGCGCAGATGCGCCTCGTCGATCAACGCCTTGAGATCGTCGGGACGGCCGAACATCGCGTCCGGCGCATACCACAGCACGCCGTCATAGCCCCAGTTACGCTTGCCCGCGAAATCCGCCACCGGCATCAGCTCGAATGCGGTGATGCCGGTCGCGACCAGATGATCGAGCTTGTCGATCATGGCACGATAGGTGCCCTCCGGCGTGTAGGTGCCGACATGGGTCTCAATCAGCACGGTCTCTTCCCACGCCCGCCCGCGCCAGCCGGTCGCGCGCCACGAATAAGTCCTGTGGTCGATCACTTCGGAAGGGCCGGAGATGTCGCTCGGCTGAAAGCGTGAGCCGGGGTCAGGGACGTCGGTCTTGCCGTCGATCCTGAAGCGATAGGTCGCGCCGGCTGTCACGCCCGCGATCTCTGCCGCGAACCAGCCCTCTTCGCCGGGCTTCAAGGGATGGCATTGATCGCCGAGCATCACATCGACGCCCTGCGCGGCCGGTGCCCACAATTGGAAGATCGCGCCTTTCGCAGTCAACCGCGGCCCGAACGAATGCCTATTCATGCCGGTGTCCCCGCAAAAGCCAGCACCGAGCGCGGAGGCGCGTCGATGTCGGCGCCCGGTGGCAGGATGGCGATGGAGAGGTTGTCATCGGCGGTGTTCAGCACCTGCCGCCAATTCTTGTATTCCGTCATCTTCGGCAGCTTGAAGGCAATGCCTTCGGGCGCCGCATTCAGCACGATAAAGATGGGGTTGGTGTTCTCGCCCGAGGCGCTAAGCACATAAGAAAGAAATCGACCGTCGGGAAATGCCCAGTCCGCTTCTGTCATCTCCTCGGCCGAGGGCGTCAGCCACAGCACGCCATAGGTGCCGTCGGCGCGGCGGCCATCGAGCCAGCGCTGCGCGGTGATCTGGGGAAAGCGCTGCCGCAGTTGCGCCATATGACCGATGAAGTCGGTGAGGTCCTCGTCCTTATCGCCGAGGTTGTCCCAGGTCACCCAGCCGATCTCGTTGTCCTGGCAATAGGCGTTATTGTTGCCGCCCTGGGTATTGCCGACCTCGTCGCCGGCCAGCAGCAGCGGCACGCCCTGCGCGAGAAAAAGACAGGCAAGCTGGTTCTTGCGCAGTTGCCGGCGAAGTGCCAGCAGTTCGGGATCGTCGGTCGGGCCTTCGACGCCGAAGTTGTTGCTGAGGTTATCCGACGATCCGTCGCGATTGTCCTCGCCATTGGCTTCGTTGTGCTTCTCGTTATAGGCAAACAGGTCGGCCAGCGGAAAACCGTCATGCACGGTGACGTGGTTGATGCCGGCGCGCTGTTTGCGGCCGTCATGGTTGAACACGTCGGAGGAGCCGGTCATACGGCTCGAGACCTCGCCGATCAGCGAGCCCTCGCCGCTCCAGTAGCGGCGCATGGCGCTGCGATACTTGTCGTTCCATTCCGACCACTGCGACGGAAACGCGCCGACCTGATAGCCGCCCATGCCGAGATCCCAGGGCTCGGCGACCATCTTGACGGTCGCGAGAACAGGATCCTGCCGGATTGCGGTGAGGAAGCCGCTATTGCGATCGAAGCCGTTTGGCCCGCGCGCCAGCGTGGTCGCAAGGTCGAAGCGGAAACCGTCCACGTGACACACCTCCACCCAGTAGCGCAGTGAATCCATCACCATCTGCAACACGCGCGGATGCGTAAGGTTCATCGAGCTGCCACAGCCGGTGAAGTCGTCATAGAAGCGCGGATTGTCCGGCATCAGCCAGTAATAGGAGGCGTTGTCGATGCCGCGATAGGACAATGTCGGGCCGAGATGGTTGCCCTCGGCGGTGTGGTTATAGACCACGTCGAGCATCACCTCGATGCCGGCATCGTGCAGACGCGCCACCGTGGTACGGAACGCATCGAGCGGATTGTCGGCGCCGTAGCGCGCTTCCGGGGCGAAGAAGGAGAGGGTGTTGTAGCCCCAGTAATTCACCAGCTTCATTTCCACCAGCCGGCGGTCATCGACAAAACTGTGCACGGGCAGCAGCTCGATGGTGGTGACGCCGAGCCGCTTGAGATGGTCGATCATCGACGGCGACGAGAGGCCGCGATAGGTGCCGCGTAGCCCTGGCGGTATATCCTTGCGGGTCTGCGTCAGGCCCTTCACATGGGCCTCATAGATGATCGTATCTTCCCAGGGCACGCTCGGGCGCGCTTCCTTGCGCCCCCAGTTGAAGGTCTCGTCGACCACCACAGCCTTCGGCATGCCGCGCGCATTGTCGCGGCGGTCGAAGGAGAGATCCTCGCGGGATGAGCCAGTGCGATAGCCGAAATGCGCATCGCTCCACGCCAGGCGCCCGGCCAGCTTCTTGGCATAGGGATCGAGCAGCAGCTTGTGCGGATTGAAGCGGTGGCCGTGCTCCGGCTCATAGGGGCCGTGCACGCGATAGCCATAGAGCTGGCCCGGCGACACGTCGTTGAGATAGCCGTGAAAGACGTGCTCGTTATATTCCGGCAATTCGATGCGCTCGAGCTCGCGGCGTCCCTGGCTGTCGAACAGGCACAGTTCGACCTTGCTGGCGTTCGCAGAGAACAAGGCAAAGTTGGTCCCCCGTCCGTCCCAGCTTGCGCCGAGGCGGGAGGGCGTGCCGGCGGATAATCTCATGCTCTAGAGTTCCGGTACGAGAAAGATAGCGGCCAGCGGTGGAATGGTCAGACTGAGTTCGGGCACGAGCCCGGTTGCAATCACTCTGCCTGAATTGCCGACATTGCTGCCGCCGTAATGCGCGGCGTCGGAATTCAGCACCTCGCGCCAGGTGCCGGTAAACGGCACACGGACGCGATAATTGTGATAGACGTTCGGCGAGAAGTTCACCACCACGAGACATTGCGTGCGCGGATTGGCGCCCTTGCGCAGCCAGGCGAAGACGTTGTTGCCGGCGTCGTCGGTGATCATCCACTCGAATCCTGCGGGGTCGCAGTCGAGTTCATGCAGTGCCGGCTGGTTGCGATACAGCTCGTTGAGATCGCGGATCAGCGAATGGATGCCGGCATGCCTGTCCTGCTCCAGCAGATGCCAGTCCAGCGAATGATCGTGATTCCATTCGCGCTCCTGGGCGAACTCGCAGCCCATGAACATCAGCTTCTTGCCGGGATGTCCGAACATGAAGGAATAATACGCGCGCAGGTTCGCAAAACGCTGCCAGTCGTCGCCGGGCATGCGGCCGAGGATCGAGCGCTTGCCGTGTACCACTTCGTCATGGGAGAGCGGCAGCACGAAGTTTTCCGAGAACGCATATTGCAGGCCGAACAGGATGTCGCCGTGCTGGTATTTGCGATAGATCGGATCCTTGCTGATATAGTTCAGCGTGTCGTGCATCCAGCCCATATTCCACTTGTAGCCGAAACCGAGGCCGCCGAATTCGACCGGCCGCGACACCTGCGGCCAAGCCGTCGATTCCTCTGCCGCCGTCGTGGCATGCGGGAATTTCGCGAACACTTCGGTGTTGAAGCGGCGCAGGAAGCTGATGGCCTCGATATTCTCGCGGCCGCCATATTTGTTCGGAATCCAGGCGCCGGCTTCGCGGCTGTAGTCGAGATACAGCATCGAGGCGACAGCATCGACGCGCAGACCGTCGATATTGTAGCGCTCCAGCCAGAACAGCGCATTGGACACCAGGAAGTTCACGACTTCCGTGCGGCCGTAATTATAGATCAGCGTGCCCCAGTCCATGTGCCGGCCCTGCAGCGGGTTGGCATGTTCATATAGCGCCGTGCCATCGAAGTTGCCGAGGCCGTGCGGGTCATCAGGGAAATGGCCGGGCACCCAGTCGAGCAGCACGCCGAGCCCTTCGGCGTGGCAGGCGTCGATCAGCAATGCGAATTCTGCCGGCGTGCCGAAGCGGCTGGTCGGCGCAAACATGCCGGTCGGCTGATAGCCCCAGGAGCCGTCGAACGGATGCTCGTTGACGGGCAGGAATTCCACATGGGTGAAGCCGAGATCGCGGGCGTAACGCGGCAGCGTCTCGGCGAGATCGCGATAGGTCAGCCATTCATTGTCGCCCTTGCGGCGCCATGAGCCGAGATGCACCTCATAGATCGACATCGGCTTGTTGAGCGCATTGATATCGGCCGGTGCAGGACGCGGATGCGGAATCCTGGTTTCATCGAGCACGATCGAGGCCGTCGAGGGGCGCAGCTCGGCCGCGAACGCCATCGGATCGGACTTCTGCGTCAGCTGGCCATGTGGACCGATGATGTCGAACTTGTAGTGATCTCCGGGGACGGCACCGGGCACGAACAATTCCCAGTAGCCGGGGCCGCGCACGCGCATCGGGTGGCGCCGCGCGTCCCAGAAATTGAAATCGCCGACCACGCTGACGCGCTTCGCATTCGGTGCGAGCACGACAAAGCCGACGCCGCTGACGTCTTCGAGCACCATGGGGTGGGCGCCGAGCTTGTCATAGAGCCGCTGATGGGTGCCTTCGCCCAGCAGGTAGAGATCAAACTCGCTCAGGATCGGCGGAAAGCGATAGGGATCGTCGAGATCGACCGACTTGTCGCCATAACGCGCCCGCAATTGATATTTGGTCGAGCCATTGGCCAGTGCGCCGATAAACAGGCCGGCATCATGGACACGCTCCAGCGCCGTGGTCGCACCATGATCGTCAATGGCATCGACATTCACGGCTTCAGGCAGGAAGGCGCGCACAATGATCCGGTCGTCCTCCTTGTGAGGGCCGAGATAGTGAAACGGATCCGAATGGCGGCCTTCGACGATCGCGTAAGCCTCCGCGGGTAGATTGGTCATATTGGTCACACGACCTCCTCAGAGTGCTGGTGCAGGATGCGGAGGATGCCGGCCAGGGGCACCCGCAGCCAGTCTGGCCGATGCGCGAGTTCGTATTCGATTTCGTAGAGCGCCTTCTCGATGAGAAAGAAATTCAGCATGCTTGCCGCAGCATTCTGATCGGCGGGCCACAACCGCTTGTCGGTCATGGTCTCGCGATAGGCATCAACGAAGGACGATGTGGCACGTTCCCGCCAGGCATCCAGCGCGGCGGCAAGCTTGCCGGTGTCATCGGGCGTAACCCTGAGCGCCCGTTCGAGCGCCGCAGTGGCCGAATAATCGATCGAGCGGATGAGCCCGGCGATATCGCGTGCGGCCGGCGCCTTGCGGCGGCGTTCGTCGATCGACCGGCGTGGCTCGCCTTCGAAGTCGATGATGAAAATGTCGTCCTTCACGATCAGCATCTGGCCGAGATGGAAGTCGCCGTGATGACGGATCTTCAGTCCGTCGATCCCCTCGGGCAGTAGCGCAGCCAGCCGTTCGCGCAGGCCGTTGCGCAGCGCCAGAACCTGATCGATCAGGCCGCGATCGGTGTCACGCACGTTGTTACGACGCTGTGCCAGCGCGCTGAACACCGGCTCGGCGCGCGAGACGATTTCGCTGATCCACAGTTTGATATCGTCGGGCGATGTTCGCTCCGGCTTGAAATCCGGGATGTCGTCGTGGCTGGCCAGCGCCATCTGCATCTCGGCGACGCGGCGTCCGGTTTGCGACATATAGAGCAGGTAAGGAACCTGCTCTTCACTGTGCGGGGCGTGGTCATCGACGGCCAGCAGACGCTGCTCATCGGCGAAACGGTCGAGATAGGCCGATGTCACCGTCCAGGCATCGCCCTGATTCTGCACGAAGGCATGCACGATGGCGACGGCTGTGCGCTGATCGCCCTCGACCAGCTCGACACTGCCGAGCAGGGCCGGCGTATTGGCGAATCCGGCGACATCGGTCAGGAACCGGCTGACCTCGATCTCCGGATTGATACCGGCCTGCAGCTTGCGATAGATCTTCACGACATAATCTTTGTCGACCAGTGCAGTGCTGTTGGATTGTTCGGTCTCCACCGCACGGATGTTCTCCAGCGGCGCTCCCGGCTTTTCGGCAAGCTTGGCCGTGGGCCGGAATTCCAGACGGTTGCCCTCTTCTTCGACGGTCAGTGAAATGCGCAAATTGTGCAACAGCAGCGCAATGAAGATGTGGTCGGTGGCGACGTCGAGCAGCGTACCTTCGCGCGCGCCCTGACGGACGGCGGCAAAAGCCTTCGGATTGTAGCGTTCGCGATCGAAGCGCGTCCATTCGATCTGCATGGGCAGCAGATAGCGCGTCGTGACGTTGCGCTGGCTCGTTTCGAAGAACACCAGCCATGGACGGTTGTCGCCGATCTCGCAGAACGGGATCGCGCCGGTAAGCAAGGGCTGGATCGCCTTGGGCTGTCGCTCCGGATACCAGCGGCTGCGCGCCAGGAAGGAGGGCAGCACGTCGCGCTCGAACACACCGCGCGTACGGGCGAGAGTCATCCAGGTCGAGCCGAGCGGCACAACCAGCGTTTCGAATTCCGGCACCACCGGCGGCTGCGAATGTTCGGAGACATCGCGGAGCTGCAGTTGGAACCAGTAGAAGCCGTAAGGCGCCAGCGTGATCATGTAAGGCAGTTCGCCGATCGGCGGGAATTTGGTGCGGCCGAGCATTTCCAGCGGCACGCGTTCCTTCCACGGCGACAGATCGAGTTCGGTGGCCTGCGCGGCGCGCGACAGGTTGGCGACGCAGAGGATCGCTTCGTCGCCGAGTTGGCGCACATAAGCGAGAACGGAGCGGTTATCTGGGCGGATGAAGGTCATGGTGCCGCGGCCGAAAGCGAGCGTCGATTTCCTGACGGCAATGAGGCGTTTGGTCGCCGACAGCAGCGACGACAGGCTGCGCGATTGCGCTTCCACGTTCACGGACTCGTAGCCGTAGATCGGGTCCATGATCGGCGGTGCGTAGAGCCGCGCGGGATCGGCGCGCGAGAAGCCGCCATTACGGTCGGGCGCCCATTGCATCGGGGTGCGCACGCCGTTGCGGTCGCCGAGATAGATATTGTCGCCCATGCCGATCTCGTCGCCGTAATAGATGATCGGCGTGCCGGGGAACGACAGCAACAGCGAATCCAGCAGCTCGATCTTGCGGCGATCATTGTCCATCAACGGCGCCAGGCGGCGGCGAATGCCGACATTGATGCGCGCGCGCGGATCGTTGGCATAGGTCGACCACAGATAGTCGCGCTCGACGTCGGTGACCATTTCCAGCGTTAGTTCGTCGTGATTGCGCAGAAACATGGCCCACTGGCAGTCGGGTGGGATATCCGGCGTCTGCCGCATGATGTCGGTGATCGGGAAACGGTCTTCCTGCGCCAGCGCCATATAGATGCGCGGCATCAGGGGGAAGTGATAGGCCATCTGGCATTCGTCACTGTCGCCGAAATATTCCTGTACGTCCTCGGGCCATTGATTGGCCTCGGCCAGCAGCAATTTGCCGGGTGCATAGGCGTCGAGCTCCGCGCGCAGATGCTTGATGACCTTGTGGGTCTCCGGCAGGTTTTCGTTATTGGTGCCATCGCGCTCGACCAGATAGGGGATCGCGTCCAGGCGGAAGCCATCGACGCCGGCATCCAGCCAGCGTTTCATCACCTGCACCACAGCGGAGACGACGCGCGGATTGTCGAAATTCAGATCCGGCTGATGCGAGAAGAAGCGATGCCAGTAATAGGCCTTTGCTTCCGGATCCCAGGTCCAGTTCGACTTCTCGGTGTCGGTGAAGATGATCCGGGTGCCCTGATATTTCTGGTCGGTATCGCTCCAGACATACCAGTCGCGCGCGGATGAACCTGCCGGGCTGCGGCGTGCGCGCTTGAACCAGTCATGCTGGTCCGAGGTGTGATTGATGACGAGCTCAGTGATGACGCGCAGGCCGCGGCGCTTGGCTTCGTGGATGAAGCGCTTGAAATCCTTCATCGTGCCGAAGTCGGGATGGATGGTGCCGTAATCGGCGATGTCGTAGCCGTCGTCGCGCCCGGGCGACGGATAGAACGGCATCAGCCACAGGGTGGTGACGCCGAGATCCTGCAGGTAATCCAGCTTTTCGGTCAGGCCCACGAAATCGCCTATGCCGTCATTGTTGCTATCGGCAAAGGTCTTCACGTGGAGCTGGTAGATGATCGTGTCTTTGTACCAGAGCTTGTCGATCTCTTCAGCGCGCTGTTTCGCTTTGGCGTCGATGTCGGTCATTACGTTCATGTCAACGCTTTCAGGCGAGGCAACGGAAGAAGATGGCGGGGTCGCGCTGGGGATCGAGACGCAGGCGGATGCCGCCCCATTCGACGCCATGGCGCTCGCCGGTAATGATGTTCTCGACGGCGGCGACGTTGCGCCTTTCACTATCGACTGTGACTTGCGTGTCGATCGGCAGCCAGAATTCGTAAGCGTCGCGCGACAGGGCGATGGCGCCGGCGACGGTGTTGGTGCCATCCACCGACTCCTTGACGAAGCCGATGATATTGTCGTTCTCCACCTGCATGAAACGCAGGTTCGAGGTCTGCTGCAGCGCCGGGTTGGCGCGGCGCGCATGGTTCAGTGCAGTGATATAGGGCTTGATATTGCCCGGCGCATTCCAGTCGCGGGTCCTGATCTCGTATTTCTCCGAGTTCAGATATTCCTCCTTGCCCGGAATGGCCTCGTGTTCGAGCAATTCGAAGCCGTTATAGATGCCATAGGTGGACGACAGCGCGGCCGCCAGCGCCACGCGCGCCTTGAACATCCAGGCTTCGCCGGATTGCAGGTGATAGGGCAGGATGTCCGGCGTATTGACGAAGAAATTCGGGCGATAGTATTCGCGCTCGGGATAGCCGCACAGTTCGTTGAGATATTGCTCGATCTCCCACTTTGCGGTGCGCCACGTAAAGTAAGTGTAGGACTGCGAGAAGCCGAGCTTGGCGAGGCCCTTCATCAGCTTCGGCCGTGTGAAGGCCTCCGCCAGAAACAGCGCGTCCGGATGCCTGATCTGCACCTCGTGGATCACCCATTCCCAGAAGCGCAGCGGCTTGGTGTGCGGATTGTCGATGCGGAAGATCCTCACGCCCTGATCGCACCAGAACAGCAGCATGTCGCGCAGCGCATTCCACAGCGATCCCGCATCCTCGCAGTCGAAGTCGGGATTATGGATGTCCTGGTATTTCTTCGGCGGGTTCTCGGCATATTTCATCGAGCCGTCGGGCCGGCGCTTGAACCAGTCGGGATGCTCCTTGACCCAGGGGTGATCCGGCGAGCATTGCACGGCCACGTCGATCGCCACTTCCAGACCGTGCTCCTTGCACGCAGCGATCAGCGCGTGGAAATCGTCCATGGTGCCGAGTTCAGGATGGATCGCGTCATGGCCGCCTTCGTCGCCGCCGATAGCATAGGGGCTGCCGACATCGCCGGGTTCGGAGGTCAGCGAATTGTTCTTGCCCTTGCGGTTGGTCTTGCCGATGGGGTGGATCGGCGTGAAATACAGCACGTCGAAGCCCATGGCCTGCACGTCAGGCAGGCGAGCGATACAATCGCGGAACGTGCCGTGCTGGCCGGGCACCGTGCTCTGGCTGCGCGGCACCATCTCGTACCATGCGCCGTTGCGGGCGCGCTCACGGTCGACCATCAGCGGCAGTAGGGGCGAGCGCGTCAGGTCCGGGCGCAACTGGGCTTCGCTCATGGCGGTGCGCAGTTCCGGCGACAGCAGCGGCTCATTGTCGCCGGTCTGTAGGAAATTCTCGCATTGCTTGACGATCAGCGCCGAAGCCTCGGGGCCGCCATTCTGCGCCTTGGTCATCAGGCCGGCGCCTTCCAGCGCATCCAGCGTGACATCCTGGCCCGCCTGCAGCTTCAGTTCGAAGCCGTGGCGCCAGGTGGCGAATTCGTCGGTCCAGGCCTCGATGGCATAGACATAGCGGCCGATACCATCGGGTGTGAAGGTGCCGCCCCAACGGTCATTGGCCTCCAGGGTCATGGGGACCCGATTCCACTCGCGGTCCTGCTCGCGCCGCCAGACAATGGCCGCGGCGATGATCTCGTGACCATCGCGGTACAGGTCCGCATAGACGGCCACAGGTTCGCCCACGATGCGTTTGACCGGGAAACGGCCGGCATCGATGATCGGATAGATATTTTCGATATGGAAAGCCCCACCAATACCAGCGGTGTCCACGACTTGGGAAGTTCTGTTCACGGTGATGCCATCAACATGAGGTGTCGTCCCCTGTTCGAATGAATGGAAAAGAGACGGTGCGATCATATACAAAGCCCCGTGACAGGCGTTTGGTTCCCTCGGGAACCGAGCTTAGATCGACGCGTTGAGAACGGCTATCCTCTTCCGCAAATTCATGAATTTCCCAGCAACTCTCGATTGTTGCTCTGCAAACGGCGTGCCGAATGGACCTTTTCACCAAAGCTGCCGAACTCGGAATCCAGACCGGCTTTCATGATGGTCAGGGCCAATGGCATACGACCAGCGAAGCGGCGCTGAAGATCATTCTGGACGCCATGCCGGTGCGCACGCCGCACAGGTTTGTGGAAAGTCCGGTCGTGGTCCGGGCCGGAGAGGGCGCCCGCACGGTCCTCAACGAGGCTGCCACGTTCCCCCTGATCTGGAAAATCCTCGACGGGGTTAAGGTTATCGCCGAGGGAACGACGGAGGGGCGCGAGATTATCTGGCCGCGCGATCTGCCGGTCGGCGTGCATAAGCTCAGGCTGGTCGACGCCAGGAATTTCCCCGACGAAGCGCCGTTCATCGTGGCACCATCCAGGGCATTTCCCGGTGAATTTGAACGCTCCTGGATTCTCGCCGTGCAGCTCTATGGTGTGCGCACCGAGCGCAACTGGGGGATCGGCGACTTCACCGATCTGCAGAACCTGATCAAACTGGCCGCCAGTATCGGCGCTGGCGGTGTCGGGCTCAATCCGCTGCATGCGCTGTTCGACGACCGGCCGGCCGAATGCAGCCCGTATTCGCCCAACAGCCGGCTGTTTCTCAATCCGCTTTATATCGACGTCGAGGCACTGCCCGAATACGCGGCTAATGACAGCGGCGATATGCTGGCCAAACTGCGCGCTAGCCAATTCGTCGACTACGCGGACATCGCAGCCGCCAAGTCGAAGGCGATGCGTGCGGCCTTCGAGGTGTTCTATGCGGACCCAGGTTCAGAACGTCAAAAGGCCTTCGCCGCCTTCCGCGCCGAGCGTGCGCCGCTGCTGACGCGCTTCGCCTGTTTCGAGGTACTTCGGCATCAGCAGCAGACCGCATGGTGGGACTGGCCGCCGGAATGGCTGCTCCCGGATGATGCGACCTGCGCCGCCTTTCGGGCCGGACCGGACGGCAAGGACGTCGCCTATATCGAATATGTGCAGTGGAATGCCGACCTGCAGCTCAAGGCCTGTTTCGATCTGACGACCAGGCTCGGCATGCCCGTCGGCCTCTATCTCGACGTCGCCGTCGGTGTGCAGGCCGGCGGCTTCGATGCCTGGAATGAACAGATCGCGATCTCACGTCATCTCTCCGTCGGCGCGCCGCCCGATGCGCTGCAGCCCGCCGGACAGAACTGGGGTCTCGCCGGCTTCAATGCCGCGGGACTCGAGGTGCAGGGCTTCGCACCGTTCAAGGACATGCTGCGCGCCTCGATGCGCTATGCCGGCGCTGTCAGGCTCGATCACGTGCTCGGCCTCAACCGCCTTTATGTCGTGCCGCATGGCTACGACGCCGACAACGGCGCCTATGTGAAGATGCCGCTGGAAGCACTGCTGGCCGTGACAGCGCAGGAAAGCGTGGCCAATCGCTGCGTGGTGATCGGTGAGGATCTCGGTACCGTGCCGGACGGCTTCCGCGATCATCTCGCATCCTGGGGCATATGGTCATATCTGGTCATGATGTTCGAGCGCGACGAACGCTATGCGTTCAGGGGCGTCGATTATTACGCGCCCAATGCGCTGGTGACGTTCAACACCCACGATCTGCCGACTTATGCCGGCTGGCGCAGCCTGCACGACCTGCAGCTCAAGCGCTCGCTCGGCATCGATCCCGGCGAAAGCGACGATGCCCGCCGCTATGCGCTGCAGATGCTCGGCGAGGCCCTGCGAGATCAGGGCATCGAGACCGAGGATTTCTACGCCGTTGCTCACTTTCTCGCGTGTACGCGGACCCGTTTGCTGGCCATCGCGTTGGAAGACCTGTTGGGTGTGATCGATCAGCCGAATATTCCCGGTACCATCAACGAGCATCCCAACTGGCGACAGCGGCTTCCGGTCGCAGTCGACAAGATCACCGAGGCCATCGATCTCGCGGCGCTGAAACACGCCACAGCCGACCGGAGGTCCGTTACTTCCTAATTGATTGATCGGGCAGAAAGTCATTGTTCAGCAACATCGAAGATTACGCCCTGATCGGCGATTGTGAGACCGCCGCCCTCGTCAACCGCGATGGCTCCATCGACTGGCTATGCTGGCCGGCCTTTGATTCCGATGCATGTTTTGCAGCTATCCTCGGCACCAAGGAACATGGCCGCTGGCTGATCAAGCCCGCCGCCGAGATTACCAGATGTGAGCGCCGCTATCAGGGCGATACGCTGATCCTGGAAACGCGTCTGGAGACGGCCGACGGTGCGGTCACACTGATCGACTTCATGCCGCCGCGCGGTGCCGCGTCCGACATCGTGCGCATCGTTCGCGGCGAGCAGGGCACCGTGAAGATGCGGATGGAATTGATCATCCGCTTCGGCTTCGGCAACAACATTCCGTGGGTCAGACGTGCGGAAGACGGCGCGCTGCTCGCGATCTGCGGGCCCGACATGACCGTGCTGCGTTCGCCCGTGGAGACCCATGGCGAGAACATGACCACGGTTGCCGAGTTCGAGGTCAAACCCGGCGACAGCATCCCCTTCGTGTTCACCTATGGTCCTTCGCATCTCAAACTGCCGGCGCCGATCAATCCCGACCATGCCCTGAGAGATACAATCGAGTTCTGGTCGGAGTGGAGCGGGCGCTGCACCTATAAAGGCAAGCACCGCGATCTCGTGATGCGCTCGCTGATCACGCTGAAGGCCCTGACCTATGCGCCATCCGGCGGCATCGTCGCGGCGCCCACCACGTCGCTGCCGGAAAAGCTCGGCGGCGCCCGGAATTGGGATTATCGCTTCTGCTGGGTGCGCGACGCGACCTTCACACTGCTGGTGCTGATGAACAGTGGCTACACCGAAGAAGCGCGCGACTGGCACAACTGGCTGCTGCGCGCCGTTGCCGGCTCGCCCGCCGAAATGCAGATCATGTATGGCATCATGGGTCAGCGTCGCCTGCTGGAATGGGAGGCCGACTGGCTGCCGGGCTATGGCGGCGCGCTGCCCGTGCGCATCGGCAATGCCGCCCATGCGCAGCTGCAGCTCGACGTCTATGGCGAGCTGATCGATTCATTCTACCAGACCCGCGTCGCCAAACTCGAGCTTGAGGGCGAACCCTGGGCGGTCGAACGCGAAATCCTCGAGCACCTGACAGCGGTGTGGCAGCGGCCGGATCACGGCATCTGGGAGCGCCGTGGCAACGGCAAGCACTATGTGTTCTCCAAGATCATGTGCTGGGTAGCGTTCGATCGCGCCATCAAGAGCGCCGAGAAATTCGGACTTAAGGGGCCGGTCGAGGCATGGCGCAAGCTGCGCGACGAAATCCATCACGATGTCTGCGAGAAGGGCTATGACCCCCGCGAAAACACCTTCGTCGAATCCTATGGCTCGGATGTGCTCGATGCCAGCGTTCTTCTATTGCCGCTGGTGGGCTTTCTGCCGGCGACCGATCCGCGGGTCAAAGGCACCATCGCGGCCATCGAGAAACACATGATGCGCGACGGCTTTGTGCTGCGCCACGATCCGCGCGAAGTCACCGACGAGATCCAGCCGATCGAAGGCGCCTTCCTTGCTTGCAGCCTGTGGCTGGCCGAGGCCTATATCATGATGGGCGAGCTCGCCAAGGCGGAAGAGCTGTTCGAACGCGTGGTGTCCGTTGCCAACGATGTCGGGCTGCTGGCGGAAGAATACGACCCGCTGATGAAACGCCAGACGGGCAACTTCCCGCAGGCACTGACACATATCGCGCTGATCGCGGCGGCGCAGAATATCGATGGCGCGAAGCGTCCGCAGGGCAGGCCTGCGATGGAGCGGTCGAAATAGAGGCTCTGTCTTCCCTCGCCCCGCAAGCGGGGCGAGGGAAGAAGTGCAATCTTCGCCTTATCCGCCCGCATTCCGCTTCAAAATCATCTCCACCGCGCCCGCAAACCCTTCCTCCTCATTGGACGTCGTCACATCCGTCGCCTGCGATTTCACATCGTCGCTCGCATTGCCCATCGCGACCGACATGCCCGACACCTTGAACATCGGCAGGTCGTTGCGCATGTCGCCGATGGTAGCGATGGCCTCAAGGGAGATGCCGAGGCGCTGCGCCATGGCCTGCACGAAGGTGCCCTTGTTCTGATTGGGCGGCGTGATGTCGAGATAGTAGTTCTGCGAGCGTACGGCGACGGCCGTATCGCCCAGCGCCTGTTGCATCGCGCCCTCGCAGCGTTCCAGCAATGGAAAATCCTGGCTCGCGCCGACGATCTTGCAGGCCCTGGCGAGATAGGGCGAGAAGTCATCCACCGTCACGGCCTCGTGCTGGATGGTGTCGCGCTCATGCGGCACATATTTGCCGTCGTTGCGCTTGATCACCCATTCGTCATTGGTGAAAATCCAGATATCGACGCCGTAGTCTTCCAGTATTTCGATGGCGCGTTTGGTGGCGGCTTCCGGGATCAGGTGCTGCACGATCGGCTTGAGGTCGCCGTCCACCATGGAGCTGCCGTTGAACGGGCCGATGGGTAGTGTGATCCCCAGTGGTTTCACCAGGAAGCGCATGCCGACGGGCGGTCGGCTCGACGTGATGGTGAAGCCGATGCCGGCGTCTTCCAGTTTCTTCACGGCCGCCTTGGCCGTGTCGGTGAGGCGTTTATCGTGCGTGACGAGCGTGCCGTCGACATCGGACACCACGAGAGCGATCTTGGTCATGGTCTGATCCTTCAGGCCGGTAGTTGCTTTGTGATGGCGTCCACGATGCCATCGATGTTGTCGTCGATGGACACCGTGATCGGACGTTCATCGGGACCGGGAACCTCCAGCGTCCTGAACTGGCTGTCGAGCAGCGACGGCGGCATGAAATGGTTCTTCCGCGCCGCCATCCGTTTTGCGATCAGCTCCCTGGCGCCGTCGAGATAGACGATGCGAATATCATGCCGGCCGTGTATCAGCAGATCGCGATAGACACGCTTGAGTGCAGAACAGGCAACGACGAGTCTATGGCCATCGGCGGTGACGCGGTCGATCTCGTCGGCGATGCTCTGCAGCCAGGGCCAGCGGTCGTCGTCGGTGAGTGGCTGACCCGCGCGCTGCTTCTCGACATTCGCCGGTGGGTGGAAATCATCGCCGTCGGCAAAATGCCAGCCGAGACGATCGGCCAGGGCCTTTCCGATCGAACTCTTGCCCGAGCTCGACACGCCCATCACGACCAAAGCCTTGGGTGTCAGGGTCTTGGCTGCCAGATTGTTGGGGGCGGTGTCAGCCACGCGTGTCGTCCGGCAATGCGGCCTTGTCACACAGCCACACGGTTTCGCCGTCCGACCGCGCGCGGTTGGCCGGCAGGTCCTCGCCTTTCAGTATGCGCGTCAGGATCGCGCGCTTGTCCTCGCCGCTCATCAGGAACAGCATCTCGCGGCACGAGGCGAGAGGCGCCAGCGTCAGGCTGACGCGCGGCACGAACGGCTTCACATGGGCTTCGGGCACGCCGACCACCCAGCGGTCCTTGACCTCGATGGCGGGGTAGCCGGGAAACAGCGAGGCCACATGGCCGTCGGGGCCGACGCCGAGCAGCACCAGATCAAATAGCGGCTTTGCGTTATCGAGCTTGTCGGCTCCGTAGAACGACTGCAGCTCGCGTGCATAAAGCGCAGCGGCTTCATCCGGGCTCGCCGTATCGGTTTTGATCGGGTGCACATTCGCAAGCGGCGCGCATGCATCCAGAAACGCAGTTCGCGCCATGCTCATATTGTTGAGTGGATCGCTTGACGGCACGAAGCGGTCATCGCCGATGAACCAGTGCACGCGATCCCAGGGGATCTCGCTGCGGTAAGGCTCGGTGGCGAGCAGTTCATAGAGCCGCTTGGGGCTCGAGCCGCCGGTCATGCAGATGGCGATGCGGCCGGGATTGGCCTCGATGCGCTCGATCAGTCGCTCGGCCGCGGCTTCTGCGAGCGCCAGCGCATCTTCGACCACGACGATATGACGATTGGGCGCTGTCATGGCGTCAGCTCAGCACGCGCCAGCTACGACCGTCGCGCTTGAGCAGGTCGTTGGCTTCGTCGGGCCCTTCGCTGCCGGCCTTGTAGGTCTTGAGCCCATCCTTGCCGGCCTTCTTCCAGGCATCGAGGAACGGCTGCACGGCACGCCAGCCGGCTTCCACGCTGTCGGCGCGCTGGAACAGGATGTTGTCGCCGATCATGCAGTCATAGATCAGCGTCTCATAGCCCGTCGCCGGCGCGGCCTGGAAGTAGTCCTTGTAGCGGAACTTCATTTCCACGCCGTCGATCTTCACGGCAGGGCCGGGCACCTTGGTGTTGAATTTCAGCGAGATGCCTTCGTTCGGCTCCACGGCGATGACGAGGAAATTCTCCGCGAGGCTTTCCACCGACATATCGCGGAACATCGCGAATGGCGCCTGCTTGAACTTGATCGCCACTTCGGTGCGCTTGATGCCGAGCGCCTTGCCGGTGCGCAGATAAAAGGGAACGCCGGCCCACCGCCAGTTGTCGATCGACAGCTTCATCGCCGCATAGGTTTCGGTGGTGCTGCCTTCCTTGACGTCTTTGGTCTTCAGATAGTCGCCGATATCGGTATCGCCGACATGGCCGGCGACATATTGCGCGCGTACCGAATTCTTCAGCGCTTCCTCTTCGGTCTGCGTGGTGACGGCAGCGAGAACTTCAGCCTTCTCGGAGCGTACCGCGTTGGCTTCGAAACGCGCGGGCGGCTCCATGGCAACCAGCGACAGCAGCTGGAACAGATGGTTCGGCACCATGTCGCGCAGCGCGCCGGTCGCATCGTAGAACGAGCCGCGATGGCCGACGCCAATCTTCTCGTCCACGGTGATCTGCACGTGATCGATATGGTTGCGATTCCAGATCGGCTCGAACATGCCATTGGCAAAGCGCAGCACCAGGATGTTCTGCACCGTCTCCTTGCCGAGATAGTGATCGATCCGGTAGATCTGCTGCTCGTTCATCAGGCTGAGCAGTTCCTTGTTCAGCTTCTTCGCTGATTCAAGGTCGGTGCCGAACGGCTTCTCGACCACGAGGCGACGCCAACAGCCATTTTCCTTCAACATGCCGGTGCGGCCGAGCTGGCGCGCGATCGGCGCGAAGGCCGAAGGCGGTGTCGCCAGATAGAACAGGCGGTTGCCCCCGGTGCCGCGGGCTTCCTCGAGTTTGTCGAGCTGGTCGCGCATGCGGTCGAAGGATTCCGGCTCGCCCGGATCGGCCTCGATGCAGGTGACGCAATTGAGCAGCTTCTGCGCGATGGCGTCGTCGACGGGGCGCGTCGCATATTGCTTCAGGCCCTTCATCAGATCCTCGCGCAGCTCGGCGCCGGTCATGTCCTTGCGGGCGATGCCGACGACGCAGAATTTCTCCGGCAGCAGATCGGCTGCCTGCAGGTTATAAAGCGCCGCGATGACCAGCCGGTGCGCGAGATCGCCGGTGACGCCAAAGATCACGAATGCGCAAGGATCCGGCTTCTTGGATTTGGCAAGGCTTTGAGCTGGTGTGTCGGTCATGCGGGCTACGCCTTTGGCTTGATGATGTCAGGCGCGTCCTGCCGTTTTGGATCCGGATGCTGATCGGGCTCTTTGTGGCCGCCGAAACCGGCGCGCATCGCGGATAGAATCTTTTCTGCAAATGTGTGCTCCTTGCGGGAGCGAAACCGCGCAAACAGCGCCGCCGTCAGAACCTCGGCGGGCACCGCCTCGTCGATGGCGGCATTCACCGTCCAGCGGCCTTCGCCGGAAT
Source organism: Tardiphaga sp. GW822-FHT04G09 (assembly GCF_058800725.1). Classification (NCBI taxonomy): domain Bacteria; kingdom Pseudomonadati; phylum Pseudomonadota; class Alphaproteobacteria; order Hyphomicrobiales; family Nitrobacteraceae; genus Tardiphaga; species Tardiphaga sp. GW822-FHT04G09. Next base: position 48,776 of record NZ_JBXAMO010000016.1, read on the forward strand.
CCTCCACGAAGCCGGAGTAAGTATCGAGGGTCTCGTTCCTGGCGAGTGCGGATGAGGTGAGGTCGAGCAGCCATGACGGGATCACGCTGCCGCGGCGCCACACTTCGGCGATATCGGGCAGATTGAGATCGAAGCGATGCGCCTCGGGCAGCGCCTCGATATTGGCGTTCTTCATGATGTCGAAGCCTTCGGCATAGGCCTGCATCAATCCGTATTCGATGCCGTTATGGACCATCTTGACGAAATGGCCGGCGCCGACCGGGCCTGCATGGATATAGCCGTTCTCGACGCGGGGATCGCTGTTGTCGCGGCCCGGCGTGCGCGGGATGTCGCCGATCCCCGGCGCCAGCGTCTTGAAGATCGGATCGAGTCGGTCGACCACTTCCTTGTCGCCGCCGATCATCATGCAATAGCCGCGCTCAAGGCCCCAGACGCCGCCGGAGGTGCCGACATCGATGTAATACAGGCCCTTTTCCTTCAGCGCCTTGCCGCGGCGGACGTCGTCCTGCCAGAAGGTGTTGCCGCCATCGATGACGGTATCGCCGGGCTCCAGCAGTCTGGTCAGCGCGTCGATGGTGGTTTCGGTGATCTTGCCGGCGGGCAGCATCACCCAGACCGCGCGGGGCCTGTCGAGCTTCTTGACGAAGTCTTCCAGCGACGATCCGCCGGTGGCGCCTTCGGAGGCGAGGCCGCTGACGGCCTTGGCGTCCTTGTCATAGACGACGGCACTGTGACCGTTCTTCATCAGGCGGCGGACAATATTTCCACCCATTCGGCCGAGGCCGATCATGCCGAGCTGCATTGTGCGATGTCCTTTATTGATTGCGCATGACCCGAAGCAATGTCCGGGCCATGCGAGTCGTCGTCTAGTTCAATGCGGCAGTCATCGCCTTGTCGAGCATCGCGAGACCGGCCTTGAGGTCGCCCTTGAGATGGACGCGCAAAGCGCGGCGATTGCGATCCGTGAGTACGCCGAAGTCACCACGCGCCTGTGCAGCCTTGATGACACCGAATGACGCCCGGTAATCGGGGATGGCGAGATCCTTGGCATCGTCCGCCGTGATCTGCAGGAAGACGCCGGTATCGGGTCCGCCTTTATAGGCCTGGCCGGTTGAATGCAGGAAGCGGGGGCCGAATTCGGCTGTGGTCGCGACCTTCTTCCTGTCGCGCACGGCCATCCGCATGTGCTGCAGCGTGTCGATATGCGCGCCGTCGCGTTCGACATAAGCGAGCAGGGCCACGTAGTCGCCGGGCGTGACGCGGCGGAAATGCGCCTTCAGCCACGACGTCAGATCGCCATTGGCGCCGGCCTTCTTCAGCAGTTCGGCATTGCTGTCGTCGGTATAGAGATCGGCTTCCTTCGACGACACCACCGGCGTCTCCGGCGGCAGCGCGCCGGTCTTTTCAAAGGATTCCGTCAGCTCTCGCGTCTTGATCTTGGCGGCTTCCACGTCCGGCTGGTTGAACGGGTTGATGCCGAGGATCGATCCTGCGACCGCCGTGGCCATTTCGAAGCGGAAGAATTCCTGGCCGAGATGATCGATCGACGCCATCACGATGCGCGCGACGGGATGACCGGCTTTCTCCAGCGCTGCGAGTTTGTCGTCATGGGCCTTGTCGTCCTCGCCGGAGGTGCGCAGGTCGATGAAGAAGCGATCGGTGCCGTAGACGGAGGGCTCGCCCAGCGTCTCGCCGTCGATAGGGATCAGGCCCTTGCCGTCCTTGCCGGTGGATTCAGCGATGAGCTGTTCGGCCCATGCGCCGAAATCGGCGATCTTCTTCGATGAGAGGATTGTCACCTTGTCGCGGCCATCGAGACCGGCATTGCCCATGGCAAGGCCGAGCTGCACGCCGGGATTCTCGGCGGGCGGCACGTCGGGCCCGCAGGAGCGCACCATCGACAGTGTGAGATCCAGCAACTTGGCGAGATCGACGCCTGCGGCTGCGGCCGGCACGAGGCCGAACGGCGACAGCACCGAATAGCGCCCGCCGATGGTCGGGTCGCCGTGGAAGATCCGCGCGAATTTCTGTGTCTTGGCGACCTTCTCCAGCGACGAGCCGGGATCGGTCACGGCGACGAAATGGCCGCCGGCCTTGTCGGCACCGACCGCCTTGGTCACCTCCTCGAAGAAGTAGTTCTTCATCACGTTCGGCTCGGTGGTGCCACCGGACTTGCTGGAGACGATGAACAGCGTCTTGGCGACGGTCACCGCAGCGCCCATGGCACGCACCTGTGCCGGATCGGTGGAATCCAGCACATGCAGTTTCGGGAAGCCAGCGACCCTGGCGAAAGTCTGCGCCAGCACTTCAGGCCCGAGGCTGGAGCCACCCATGCCGAGCACCACCGCATCGGTGAATCCCTGCGCCTTCACCCATTTGGCGAAGTCGTTGTAGTCGGCGAGCTTGGCCTTCTCGGCAAAAGCGCTGTTCAGCCAGCCCAGCCACTTGTCTTCGTCGGCGCCGGTCCAGACCGATTTGTCCTTGTGCCAGAGCCGGCGGATCTTCGCCTGACTGCGCCACTCTTCGGTCGAGGTTGCGACCTTCTTCGTGATGCCGTCGCCGAGCGCCAGCTTCTGCGTACCGATGCTGCCGCCGAGCGACGTCGCGCGCTTGTGTGCCACGGCGCCGTAGAGCTTGTCGGCGGCGTCGGCAAACAGCTTGACGCCGTCCTCGACGAGATGGGTCGTGATCGCATCCAGCGAAATGCCGGTCCTGGCGAGATCGGCCAGCACCTTCTTCGCATCTTCGACATTCTCTTCGAGACTGTCGCGCACTTCGCCGTGGTCGCGGAAGGCGTCCAATGTGGCGGGCGGCACGGTGTTGACGGTGTTCTTGCCGATCAGCTCCTCTACATAGAGCGTGTCGCGATAGTCCTTGCTCTTCACGCCGGTGGAGGCCCAGAGCAGGCGCTGCGGCTTGGCGCCTTTGGCCTTGAGCTTCTCCCAGCGCGGGCCGGCGAACAGTTTGAGATATTCCTGATAGGCGAGTTTCGCATTGGCGATGGCCACCTTGCCCTTCAGGTCCTTGAGCCGTGCCTTTTCGGAGGGATCGTTGGCCTTGGCGATCTTGTCGTCGAGCTGCTTGTCCACCTGCGCATCGATGCGGCTGACGAAGAAAGAGGCAACACTCGCCACATGGGAGGGATCGCCGCCGCCGGCGACATATTTTTCGAGACCCTTCAGATAGGCCTCGGCGACCTCGACATAGGTCTTCTGCGCGAACAGCAGTGTGATGTTGATGCTGATGCCTTCGCCGATCAGTTGTTCGATGGCCGGCAGGCCTTCCGGCGTCGCCGGCACCTTCACCATCAGGTTCGGGCGCTTGACGCTCTTCCAAAGACGCTGGGCCTCGTTCACGGTGCCCTTGGTGTCATTGGCGAGATAGGGCGAGACTTCCAGGCTGACGAAGCCGTCGTCGCCCTCCATCTTGTCATAGACCAGCTTCAGCACATCGGCGGCATGCTGGATGTCCTCGACGGCAATGTGCTCGAACAGGTCGGCAGGCGACTTGTCGCCGGACTTCAAGGCCTCGGCAATCGGGGCATCATATTCGTCCGAACTTCCGATCGCCTTCTCGAAGATCGCCGGATTCGACGTCACGCCCTTCACGGCGTCGGTGTCGATCAGCTTCTTGAGGTCGCCCTTGGCGACGAAGCCGCGGGCGAGGAAGTCCAGCCAGACGGCCTGACCATGGGATTCGAGTGCTTTGACGGGATTCATGATGCCTTGTTCTGTTCACAATTATCAAAAGGCCGATCGCCGCGTGAACGTGCCGCGGCCCGGTTCCAATGATCGCCCCAAACCCCTACGCATGGCAAGCCGAACGGTTCCATTCCGGTCGCGGGAGCCGGATCGCAATTCCGTGTTTGGCCGGAACGGTGCGTGAAATGACGATTGTGTAAATTTTGTGCGTCGGATTTATGGGTGACACCCGCTGGCGAGGCATTGCCGGAGCGCATGTCCGAAGAGCAACCAATGACCAGAGATGAGTTTTTGGAGGCCATCCGAACGCGGAAGATCGATCCGCGATCATTCGATCTGGATCATCGACGCGACGAGTGTCATGTGCTGGAGACGCGCGAGACGCAATGGGTCGTGTTTTACAGCGAGCGCGGCCTTGAGTCCGGCATCCGCCAGTTTCCGACCGAATCCGATGCGCTGGAATACCTGTTGTCGGTCCTTCGCCCCGGTCGATGCGCTCCCTCGCCCCGCACTTGTGGGGTGAGGGGCAGGGTACGGACTTTCCCAACATCGTGAAGATGCGGGTCAAAGAGCGGGGGGAGGTTAGGTAGCGTCGCGTCGACCGTGAATTCAAAGATCGCTTTTTGCCAGATCCCACATCAGCCGGTAGGTCCCCTCGGAGATCAGCTCCGCCGAAGACGCTGTGATGGCTGTATTGAAACGCCCCTTCATGGTCGCGGCCACCGTATCCAAATCGGTGCCGTCGATCATCACATACCAGTCGCGCGCCGCAGGATTGGGCGCGGCGGGATCGTCGGTGAGCGGTTTCGACAGGCGGGGATCGCTCTCCATCAGATGCATCGAGATGATGCCGTTGATATCGCCGGGATCGAGCTGTGCTTCGATGGCGCTGCGCAGTTTGTCAGCGCCTTCGACGGGTGGCCGGATGCGCACCAGCCCGAGCGCCGCGCCGCGGCCCTGACCGCGGCTGACAGTGATCCGTGCGACCGAGCGCAGCATGTTCTGGAAACGGCCGATATTGGTCAGCGACCATTTTGTTTGATTGGCCAGTGCCGTGCGATAGGCGTCGCTGTCCAGCACGTCGAATGTCGCGGTCGAATACAGCCCGAGATATTTCGGCTTGGCATCGACGGCGACATAGCGGCGCGCTTCGATGAAGCCCTCGATGGCGACGCGCTCGGCGAGATGCTCGCGGTCGTACCACGCGTTGAATTCCTGCTCGTGTGCGGCGTCGATATCCATCGACGTCATCAGCATTCCCGTGCCTTTGATCGGCATTCCAGAAGTCCTATTTCAATTTCGACGCGACGTCGGCGGCGGCCTTCATCACCGCATCGCGCATGCCGGGGTCATACAGGCTGTGACCGGCGCTTTCAGCGATGCGCACTTCCGCATCCGTCCAGCGTTTGGCCAGGGCGTGCGATGTCGCAGGCGGGCACAGGAAGTCATAACGGCCCTGAATGATGATGCCGGGAATGCCGGTGAGTTTGCCGGCGTCTTCCATGAGCTGATGCGGCCGCATGAAGCAGTCATGCTTGAAGTAATGCGCTTCCATCGCCGGCGTGGCCGGCAGCGGCCGCGCGGTGTAGCCGAGTTCGGCTCGGTCGAGCCGCGCGCGCTTCGGCGCGATTTCCGACAGGATGGCTTCGGTGCCGCCCCAGGCGCGGATCGCCGGGACATGCACAGCCGGATCGGCATCGAGAATGCGGCGATAGAAGTTCGGCAGCGGATCGGCGCGCTCGGCTTCGGAGAGGACGCTCAGAAAATCTCCGTGCAAGCCGGGATAATGCCGCGGCAGCATGACATTGAAGACATCGTGCAATTCTTCCCGCGTGCCGAGGAACGTCGCGCGCAGCACGATGCCTGTTACGCGTTCGGGATGCACCTGCGCATAGGCGAGTGCCAGCGTTGCGCCCCAGGAGCCGCCGACCACGAGCCATTTGTCGAAGCCGAATTTGGTGCGGATCGTTTCCATATCCGCGATCAGATGCGGCAGCGTATTGGCCTCGCGCTTGCCTCTGGGCTTGCTGCGGCCGGCGCCGCGCTGGTCGAACAGCACGGTATGAAAGCGCTGCGGATCGAACAGCCGGCGATGATCGGGCTGGTAGCCCGAGCCGGGGCCGCCATGCAGATACACCGCGGGAATGCCGTCGCTGCGGCCGACCGATTCCACATGGATCGTGTGGCCGTCGCCGACATCGAGATGCTCGGAAGTGAGAGGCGCGAAGGGATCGGACAAGTCGGTGGTTTTGCCGATATCGGCATCAGGCGCCATGGGTGCTGTCCAGATGGGGGTCTTCGGCTTCCAGCGTGCCGCCCTTGAAGTTGCGATAGATGAAACGGTCGCGGCCCTCGGTGGATTCCGCCGCGGCCAGCTTGAAGATTTCCTCGTGGCGCGGCGACAGCGTGCAGGCGGGGTCGGTATTGCCGGCGTCACCGGTCAGCGCAAAGGCCTGGCAGCGGCAGCCGCCGAAATCCACTTCCTTGAATTCGCAGCTCCGGCACGGCTCGGGCATCCAGCCGGTGCCGCGATAGCGGTTGAAGGCTTCGGAATTCTGCCAGATCCAGGCGATCGAATGGTTGCTGCGCACGGATTCGAATTCCATCCCGGTGATGGTCTCCGCGGCATGGCAGGGCAGGATCTTGCCGGATGGAGAGATGTTGAAGAACTGCCGGCCCCAGCCGCCCATGCACTTCTTCGGCCGCAGCGCGTAATAGTCCGGGACGACATAGTCGATATCGAGAATGCCCTTCAGGCGCGCCTGCGCGTCCTCGACGATCCGGCTGGTCTCGTCGATCTGCGCGATGGTCGGCATCAAGGCGGCGCGGTTCTTCAGCGCCCAGCCGTAATATTGCACATTCGCGACTTCGAGCCGGTCGGCATCGAGATCGACCGCCATCTGGATGATATCGGTGAGCTGATGCAGGTTCTGCCGATGCATCACCGCATTCACGGTCAGCGGCAGGTCGAGCTCGCGCGTCCATCTGGCGACTTCGAGCTTCTTCACGTGGCCATTGCGATAGCCGCCGACGCGATCGGCCACCACGGGCTCATTGCCCTGGAAGCTGATCTGCACATGGCATAGCCCGGCATCCGCGAGCGCGGAGAGTTTGTCGCGCGTCAGCAGCACTGCCGAGGTGATGAGATTGGAGTACAGGCCCACATCCGTCGCATGCTGGACCAGTTCGACGATGTCCTTGCGCGCGGTCGGCTCGCCGCCGGAGAAGTGGATCTGCAACACGCCGATTTCGGCGAGCTCGGACAGGACCTTCTTCCATTCGTCGGTGGTGAGCTCCGTGCTGCCGCGGTCGAGCTCCACGGGGTTCGAGCAATACGGGCATTGCAACGGACAGCGATGGGTGAGTTCAGCCAGTACGGCGAGGGGAATGCCGAAGGTCTCCGCAGTGGAGCGCGCGCGCTCCATGATCGCCAGGCTGTCGGCGGGATCGGTGAAGACGGGGCTGGCGTCGGTGAGGGTGGGGCTCATGCCGTCTTCTCCCGCGCCTGCGTGAGAAAGCCCTTGTCGGCGAGATCCTGCAGCATGGCGAGGACATCGGCACCAATATCGTCGCGCGGCGCGGTATATTTCGCCGCCAGCAGATCGATGATATCGGCAACATTGCGCGCGCCATCGCAGAGTTGCAGGATTTCGACGGCGATATCGTCGGGCGCCAGCACGCGCTCCGGCGCCAGGATCACCCAGCGCTGGCGCGTCTCGTCAAATTTCAGCCTGGCGTGGCGCGGCAAGACCGGCTTGCTCGCCTCGCTGACGCTCATCCGACGATTGCTGCGGAGCTCCGTCATCGTTGCCTCTATCTGGCCGGGACGAACGCGCCCGGCGGCACATGGCCGTCCACATAGGCATGATACAGCGCATCGAGCTGCACCCACAACACATTGGTCTTGAAGATCAGTGCATTGCAAACCGCGCGGCGCTCGGCCGGCGTGGTGGCATGCTGCCTGACGTAATCCAGCGCAAAGCCGGCATCGCGCGGCGCCTGGGTCAGGCGGCGGCTGAAATAGCTCATGATGTCCGGGTTCACAAAATCATAGTGCTTCAGCATGCCGGAGATGCGCTCCTCATGCAGGTTCGGCGCGAACAGTTCCGTCAGCGACGAGGCGATGGCCTCGAGCGGCGTCCTGTCGCGCACGAAATGCACATAGGCCTCCACGGCGAAACGCGTCGCCGGCAGGATGCCTTCGGTGGATTCCACATAGGCGCTGTCGAGGCCAAGGCCTTCGGTGAGCTTCAGCCAGCGCTCGATACCGCCCTCAGCGCCAGTGTCGCCGTCGTGATCCTCGATGCGATGGCGCCATTCCAGCCGTGTGGCGCGGTCGCGGAAACGCGAGATCACCACCGCGTCCTTGATCGGGATCGTGCTCTGATAGTAGTAGCGGTTCAGCGCCCAGGCCTGCACCTGGCCCCTGTTGAGCTTGCCGCCGTGCAGCAATTTGTGAAACGGATGCAGGCTGTGATAGCGCGTCGCGCCGATATGCCGCAGCGTCTCTTCCAGTTGCGCGGCATTCTCCAGCGGCACTGCGGCTGAAATCGAATAGGCGGAAATGGCGTTGTCGCTGATCGTGTTTGCACCTGTCATGGTAGCGCCTGGGGCATTCACAGGGTGATCTCCATGCCATTGCCGGGGATTTGCCAGCCGGCGGTGGTCAATGCGGCGCGCTCGGTGGAATCATGCAGCAGCGCCGGGTTCGAATTGTTGATGTGCAGGAAAAACTTTCTGGCGATGCCGGCATCGGCCAGTTCGCTGATCGCGCCCTGCGCGCCGGACATCGACAGATGCCCCATGCTCTGGCCGGTCTTCTGGCCCAGTCCCGCGGCGATCAGTTCGTCGTCGCGCCACACTGTGCCATCGAAGAACACCAGCGGTGCGCCGGAGATGCGCGTCTTCAGTTCGGGCGTCACCCGCGCGCAGGCCGCGATGAAATAGAAATACTTGCCGGTGGCTTTCTCGGCGATGCGCAGCCCGAGCGTATCGCCATCAATGTCAATCTGGCCATCCTCGCCGGCCGGATGCGCCTGTCCTTCGAGATACCATGCGCTCTTGCCGGGCACGGTGAAGGGCAGCACCTCAAGGCCGGAGGGCGTGCTGTCCTGCAGTTTCGGTTCAAAGGATGTGTCGAGGTCGATGGCTTCGCGGCGCACGTTCTTGTCCGAGAGCACGTTGAAGATGCTGTTGGCTTTCAGGATCGCCAGCACACGCATATGCGCATAGATTGTAAATGGCGAACCTTCGCGCATCGACAAGAGCCCGGCCACCGCATCGACCTCGCCATTGGTGAGGATCACGCCCGCGATGGGCGAATGTCTGACATGATCGGGGCGGGGATGAAGCTGAGGTGTGTCGGTCACCTGCTGTCGCAGGTCGGGCGAGGCGTTGACCAGAAACCAGTTGGCGTTGTCGGTAGATACCGCGATGGAGGCCTGGCCGCTGCGCAGATCAGGTCGCTCGCTGCGCGCCGCACGACAAACCCGGCACCCGCAATTCCATTGCGGAACACCACCGCCGGCCGCAGCTCCAAGAACGACAACACGCAACATGAGATCGCCCTGAATCCGGCTATTTGTAATTTATGCCATTCGCGTCTCGCGAAAAGACGCAGGGCGCCCGTCAGTGACGAAGCGCCCCAAAACTTAAGGTCTTAGCGTGAGCTCAAGTCTTACTTGCGCGCTGCGCAGGCGTACATGTTGATTTCCATGCCGACTGCAACTTCAACGATCTTGGGTGCTTTCCAGGCCATATTTCTCTCCTGCTTCTCTGCAGTCAGGTACTGCATAACCACAACTCTAATCCCTGCCCCAGGGTTCGCCAACACCTTCGTCATCACAATGTGAAGCGACGGGGGTACAATATGCGTGCAATGCACAATCGGATCGCGGTGCAACATTGCAAAGGCGAGAACGTTCCATAGATAGCGAAGGCCTTTGATTGAGAGGCATCGATTCGTACTCAGCCGCCGCATCTTCCGGGATATTCGCGGCGTCCGGGGTCTTCTGCGCCCGCGCCAAAGCCAGTGCCAAGAGAATTGCCATGCCGCTCTATTTCTTCAACACACGCATCAATGACGAACTGGTGGTCGATCCCGAAGGCGAGGAACTGCGGGATCCCGACCATGCCTGGGAGGTCGCGCGGTCCATGATCCTGCAACTGATGCGCTCCGAGGGCACGCCGAGCGATCTGCTCAATGCGGTACTGGAAGTCACGGACAAGGACGGCGAGGTCGTACTCGAATTTCCGTTCACCGAAGCGCTGCTCGACGCCACCGATGAGTCGGCAACGCGGCACTGACAAGCGAGGGCTGCAGGATGGGTAGAGCGAAGCGAAACCCATCGGCGGATTTTACGGCATCCACTGAGTGATGGGTTGTGCTCCGGCGCTGGTGCGCCTGCGCGCGACCCATCCTTCTCTCTACCCATCCTGACTGCGCAATTTGTTCCGAAGGTGCGGCCACGCCATGTTTTGATTGCGCAGCGGCGCAAAAATATCCAACAGTGCGATCCGGAAAGCCTCGGGGGCGGCGCATCTTCTGTGCTGCAAGCAGAGAAGGCTTCCTTTAAATGGGAGAGATTCATGAGTGTTTACACGTCCGCACGTCAGGCATTGCTTGCCGGTGCGTTCATCGGCGTCTTTGCAAGCGGTGCCTTGGCCCAGCAATCCGACACGTCACCCGCAACTCCGGCCCCCGCAGCGGCGCCGAGCGCTGCGCCAGCGGCTCCGGCAGCTGCTCCCGCACCCGCGCCAGCCGCACCACAGGCCGCCGCTCCGGCGCCCGCAGCACCGGTCGCTGCCGCAGCACCGGCACTGCCGCCCGGTTCGCCGCTGATCGGCCGTCCCGATGGCGCCGCCGCCGCGAAGCTGGCACCGGTTTCTGCGCCGCCGATCGCGGCCGCCGCGGACAAGCTGCCGCTCGCCAAGCTCAAGCTTCCCCCAGGCTTCAACATTGAAGTCTATGCCGCCGGCATGGCCAATGCGCGTTCGATGCGCGAAGGCGACAAGGGCACCGTGTTCGTCGGCAGCCGTCTCGTGGACAAGGTCTATGCAGTCATCAACAAGGATGACAAACGTCAGGTGAAAGTGCTGGCCTCGGGCCTCTATCGCCCGAACGGTCTCGCTTTCAAGGATGGCACGCTCTACATCGCCGAACTGTCGAAGATCTCCAAGATCGAGAAGGTCGAGGACAATCTCGACAATCCGCCCAAGCCGACCATGATCTACGACAATCTGCCGAAGGACGAAGCCCATGGCTGGAAGTTCATCGGCATCGGGCCGGACAACAAGCTCTATGTGCCGGTCGGCCAGCCCGGCAACAATGTGCTGCATGACGAGGCCCATGGCCAGATCCGCCGCATGAATCTCGATGGCACCGGCGCCGAGGTCTATGTGAAGGGCGTCCGCAACACCGTCGGCTTCGACTGGAACCCGACCACCAAGCAGATGTACTTCACCGACAACGGCCGCGACTGGATGTCGGAGGCGGTGCCGGAGGACGAGCTCAACCGTGTCTCCAAGGCGGGTGAGGACTTTGGCGCGCCGTATTGTCTGCAGGGTAACATCCTCGATCCGGAATTCGGCTGGGGCAAATCCTGCGCCGACTATACCGCGCCGGTCGGCCTGCTCGGCGCGCATACGGCATCGCTCGGCATGCGCTTCTATACCGGCAAGATGTTCCCGGCGGCCTACAAGGATGCGATCTTCATCGCGCGTCATGGCTCCTGGAACAAGTCGCAGAAGCTCGGTGGTGACGTCATTGTCGTGAAGCTCAACAAGGATGGCACGGTGAAGTCCACCGAGCCGTTCCTCACCGGCTTCATCGAGAACAACAACTATCTCGGTCGTCCCGTGGACGTGCTGCAGATGAAGGATGGCTCGCTGCTGGTCTCCGACGACTGGAACGGCGCGATCTATCGCATCACCTATGGCAAGCAGAAGGTTGCGGACAAGAAGTGACGACGTTTTCTTACCTCTCCCCGCCTAGCGAAGCTTTGCTTCGCGGGGCGGGGAGAGGTGACTGCAACGCGCGAAGCGCGTGAAAGTCGGGTGAGGGGACGCTCCACTTGCTCCGAGCGCGGTGAGAGTCCCCCTCATCCTCACCTTCTCCCCGCAAGCGGGGAGAAGGAATTCGCCACGCCGGAGTTCCAGTATTCAGAAAGTTCAAAGCCGATGCGCCCGTTTGCCGTCATCGTAGCTCTTTTTCTCTCGACGTCCCCGCTCTTCGCCGCCGAAACCATCGCCGAGCGCGCTGCGCCGTGCCTCGGTTGTCACGGCGAGAAGGGCGTCTCCGAAACCGAGAACACGCCGTCGCTCGGCGCGCAGCAGCCGGCTTATTCGCTGATCCAGATCTACATGTTTCGTGAGAAGCTCCGCGTCGCGGAGCCGATGAACGACATGGTGAAGGATTTCACCGATGACGACCTGCGCAGCTTCTCGGACTATCTCGCGACGCTGCCGAAACCGGCGGCGCTGGAAGCCGGCGATCCCGCAAGGATGCAGGCCGCCAGGGCGCTGACCCAGCAATTCCGCTGCGATAGTTGCCATAACGCGGATTTCTCCGGCCGCGACAACATTCCGCGCATCGCCAATCAGCGCGAGGACTACCTCGCCAAGACCATGCGCGAATACAAGGACAACTCCCGCCACGGCTATGATGCGACGATGGCCGACGTGATGCAGTCGATCTCCGAGGCGCAGATCGTGGAGCTGGCTTATTTTCTGGCAAGGGTGAAGTAACGCCGCGCCTGCGCGTCGTCATTCCGGGGGGGCGTCCGGCAAGTGGCGCCGCGCCCTCAGGCAAACCAATTGGTTTGCCGGGGAATGGCGAGTTTGGTGGCCCCGATGACGCCAAACATTTTTTCCTATATCTATTGACAACATCCCCATTTTGATTATTTTCCGCTTCGTCCTGCCCCACCGAGAGGGGCGATCGCGATCGTCACGATTGCGGGGCGGGAGGCGGTGGACGCCGGAGATGCGGCGTCACGGGATGCGTGGGTACCGGCTGTCTGCGGGCAGGCCGCATCGTCTGTGGTCAGGATACCACTGGGACAGGCGGCACGGCTTGCTGGCGGATGGAACGGGCCTGCGGATCAAGTGACGGACGACCAGATTCGAAACGCGTCCGGCCCGATAGCTTGTGCTCCCCCGGCCCTGTCGCGCAGGGCCCAACAAGGGTGACCTTGATCGGTCATCTGGGCCAGCATTCAGCAAGCCGACAAAACACCGCAGGCGGAACGCCGGGCAATCGCCCGTGCTTTCCGAAAGTCCTGATGCGCCAACTTGCGGAAGACCGCATCGGCATCAGGCCCAGGGGTGCATCGGGCACCCGGCGTTCCGCACGCCCTCTCGTCAGGGGGCGGGAAGGAATGCGCAAAACTCGGACGCGCAAGCGCCGCGAGACTGCGAGCGCTTGTCCGATTGGCAATCTCCGGCCGTCTGCGTTAACAAGCGACAAGCAATGGAGCACTGCATGAACGATCTCTGGCGCCTGTCGGCAACTGACCTCTCCGCACTCATTCGCGACCGCAAGGTGTCTGCCAAAGAGGCGACCGTTGCGGGTCTCGCACGGCTCGATGCCGTGAACCCTGCCATCAATGCGGTGGTTGACCATCGGCCCGATGAAGCGCTGAAGCGTGCCGACGCCGTCGATGCGGCGATTGCGCGCGGCGAGGACGTCGGCCCGCTCGGCGGCGTGCCCGTCACGGTCAAGGTGAATATCGACTACGCGACCTATCCGACATCGAACGGTGTGAAGATCCAGAACGAGATCATCGCAACGTCCAACAGCCCGGTGATCGACAATCTGTTGAAGGCCGGCGCCGTCATCATCGGCCGCACCAACTGCCCGGCATTCTCCTATCGCTGGTTCACCACCAACCAGCTCTACGGCGATACCAAAAACCCGCGCGATCCCTCGCTGACGCCGGGCGGATCATCAGGCGGCGCGGGCAGCGCGGTCGCCGCCGGTATTGGACACATTGCGCACGGCACCGATATCGCGGGCTCGATCCGCTATCCCGCCTATGCCTGCGGCGTGCATGGTCTGCGTCCGACCGTCGGTCGCATTGCCGCCTATAATCAGGCACTGCCCGAGCGCATCATCTCCGGCCAGATCACCGCGGTATCCGGCCCGCTGGCGCGCACCATCAACGATCTCCGTCTCGGCCTTGCTGCGATGTCGCAGCCCGATGCGCGCGACCCCTGGTGGGTGCCGGCGCCGCTCGAAGGACCCAAGCGCGAGAAGCGCGCTGCCATGTGTCTGCGGCCCGACGGGCTCGCCATTACCGCAGATGTGGAAGCCGCCGTGCGCGATGCCGGCAAGCGGCTGGAGCGGGCAGGATGGATCGTCGAGGAAGTCGAGAACACGCCGACCCTGCGCGAGGCTGCGGCACTGCAGACGCAGATCTGGTTCGGCGATGGCTATCAGGGCATGCTGGATGCGGCCGAACGCGAGGGCGATCCCGCAGCACTTGTCTGTCTGCGCGGCCAGAAGGACAAGCTTGTCGGCTTCGACAATGGCGGGCTCTCGCGCGCCCTGGTGCGCCGCTCGACCTTCGTGCGCGACTGGGAGCTGTTCCTGCAGCGCTATGCCGTGGTGCTGATGCCGATGTCCGGCGAACTGCCGTTCCCGGATCATCTGGATATGCAGGGCCAGGAATCGTTCGATCGCGTCTGGGCCGCCCAGATGCCGCAGATTGGAATTCCCTTCATGGGCCTGCCGGCGCTGAGCGTTGCCACGGGCCTCGTTGGCCGCGCGCCGACCGGCGTGCAGGTGGTTGCGGGCCGCTACCGCGAGGATCTGTGTCTGCTGGCCGGCGAAGCCATCGAGGCCGGTGGCACGCCGCCGATGCCTTGCGATCCTGTTCCGGCCTGAGAAGGGATCAGTGCGATGACCGGCATCTCGGATTTCTCTGCGAATGCGCTGTCCGGCGAGCCGGTCGCGCTGAAGCAGTTCGAAGGAAAGGTGCTGCTGATCGTCAATACCGCCAGCGCCTGCGGATTCACGCCGCAATATGCCGGGCTGGAGAAGCTGCAGCAGGATTTTGCGCCGCGCGGATTTTCCGTGCTGGGCTTTCCGTGCAACCAGTTCGGCGCGCAGGAGCCCGGTGACAGCAGGCAGATCGAGAGCTTCTGCGAGGCCAATTACCATGTCACCTTCCCATTGTTTGAGAAGATCGACGTGAATGGCGCCAATGCCCATCCATTGTATAATTACCTGAAATCTGAAAAGTCCGGATTGCTGGGTGCGGGGATCAAATGGAATTTCACCAAATTCCTGGTCGACCGTTCCGGCAAGGTTGTTGAGCGTTTTGCGCCGACCACCAAACCTGAATCACTGCGAGAGAAAATCGAGGCGCTGCTATGACCGATAACACCAATGCATCAGCCGATCTGCCCGATCGCCTGTCCACCGATCCGCGAAGCCCGTTCTACAATGCCGAAGTGCTGCAGCGCGATGTCGGCATTCGCTTCAAGGGCGCCGAGAAGACCAATGTCGAGGAATATTGTGTGTCCGAAGGCTGGGTGAAAGTGCCCGCAGGTGCAGCAAAGGACCGGTACGGCAATCCGCTGCTGATCAAGCTGACCGGCTCCGTGGAGCCGTATTTCCGCGACTGAAGCCGGGAAAACGTCCCAGGACCTGCTGCGGGAAACTGACCTGTTCGCAGCAGGCGCTGACTAGCAAAAAGGCGTTGCCCGCATAAATTTGAAGCTTAAAGTAATTGCGGTTTGCGGCTACGCTGCGTCCGTCAGCATGATGGACACAGTCGGGCCGTCGTGATTGCAATGCGTGCATGGCAAATGAAGGACCGGGAATGCAGGTGGTGTCGCTACGTTCGGACGCTCACGCCGAGTCGGAACCTTTATCCGGCCGCAAACCCGCTTCAGCCATGATCGAGATCGATCACGTCTCGCAGCGCTTCCAGACCTCCGGCAAGCAAAGCCATCTGGCGCTGTCGGATATCAACCTCACCATCGAAGACGGTGCCTTCGTCTCGATCCTCGGGCCCTCAGGCTGCGGCAAGTCCACCTTGCTCTATATCGTCGGCGGCTTCGTGCAGCCGACCGATGGTGTGGCCAAGGTGAAGGGCAAGGCGATCACGGGACCGGGTCCCGATCGCGGTCCGGTGTTTCAGGAATTCGCACTGTTCCCGTGGAAGAACGTGCTCGGCAACGTCATGTATGGCCTGCGCCAGCAGGGCGTGAAGAAGGCCGAAGCGGAGGCGCGGGGCCGCAAGCTCTTGGAAATGGTCGGCCTCAAGGGCTACGAGAACTTCTATCCGAAAGAACTCTCCGGCGGCATGAAGCAGCGCGTCGCGATCGCGCGCACGCTGGCCTATGATCCCGCTGTTCTCCTGATGGACGAGCCGTTCGGCGCGCTCGATGCGCATACCCGCACGCGGCTGCAGAACGACCTGCTCGACATCTGGGACCGCCAGCGCAAGACGGTGCTGTTCGTGACGCATTCAGTCGAGGAGGCCGTCTATCTCTCCGACAAGGTGATCGTGATGTCGCGCTCGCCGGGCTCGATCAAGGAGATCGTCGATATCGATCTGCCGCGGCCGCGCAAGCGCGCCGATCTGCTGCTCGATGCACGTTTCCAGAAATACATCGTCGATATCGAGAAGATGATCGACGACGGCAAGGATCATCTGTGATGACCGCGCGCGGCGTGCTCAAGACATTGTCGCCGCTGTTCGCCTGCATCGGCTTGCTATGCGTTTGGCAGGTTGCTTCGTTGCGGCTCGATACCGAAAGCTTTCCGACCGCGCTGGAGGCGATCAAGGCCATTCCGTCCATTCTCGGCGACAAGGGATCGCTGCTGAACATTCTCGATTCGATCCGTCGTATGGCCATCGGCCTCGTGCTGGCGGTGATGTTTTCGATCCCGCTCGGTCTGCTGATGGGGCGCATCAAGGCCGTTGCGGCCTTCTTCAATCCGCTGATGATGATCATCTATCCGGTGCCAAAGGCAGCGCTGATGCCCATCATCATGCTGTGGATGGGCGTTGGCGACGTCTCCAAGATCCTTGTCATCTTCCTCGGCGTCAGCCTGCCGATCATCTACCACGCCTTCCAGGGCTCCAAGGCCGTCGAAGAAAAGATGCTGTGGTCGGGTGCGGCGATGGGCATGTCGGCGCCGATGCGCATGCTGCGCATCGTGTTGCCCGCAGCATTGCCCGAAATTCTCACGGGCTGCCGCACCGGTCTTGTGCTGGCACTGATCACCATGATCACCTCCGAGATGATCGCGCGCCAGTCTGGCGCGGGCAATATCCTGTTCAATTCGCTCGACATGGCGCAATACGACACGGTGTTTGCGATGATCCTGATCATCGGCGCCATGGGCATCGTCTTCGATGCGGCCTTCGAGAAGCTTCGCCTGTCGCTGGTGCGCTGGTCGCAGCCGCGCGACGACATGCCTCTCAGCTTTACGTGAGCGCAACATGAACCAGACCCGCATCAATTCGGTTCTGCTGGGCATCACGCCGATCGTGCTGTTTCTGGCGCTGTGGCAGTCGCTGATCTCGTTCGGCTTCGCGCCGACGAGCTTGTTGCCGCCGCCGGGCGCCGTGTTCGGAAAGCTGGCGAAGGACTTTTTCACCGGTGACTTCCTGCACGACATCGCCGCGACACTGATCCGGCTGTTCGCCGGCTTCGGCATCGCCGTGGTCGTCGGCGTGTTCATCGGTCTCGCGGCAGCGGTGAGCCCGGCGGTCAACGCCGTCGTCAAGCCGCTGGTGCGCGTGCTGGCGCCGATCCCGAAGATCGCGCTCTATCCGGCACTGCTGCTGATCCTCGGCTTCGATCACGCCTCCAAGATCACGCTGGTCACAGCCGACGCGCTGTTTCCGATCCTGCTGTCGACCTATTACGGAGCCTCGATGGTCGAGCAGAAGCTGATCTGGTCGGCGATGGCCGCAGGCACGCCGCGCTGGCAGATCCTGTTCAAAGTCGTGCTGCCGGCCGCGATGCCGTCAATCCTGACGGGCTGTCGCATCGGCCTGGTGATCTCCTGCATCGTGGTGTTTCTCGCCGAAATGATCACTTCGACCGATGGCCTCGGTCACATGCTGGTGCAGGCCGCGCGCACGTTCCAGACCGTGGACATGTTCGTGCCGCTGATCATGATCTCGATGCTCGGTCTGATCCTGAACAGCCTGCTGCACTGGCTGCGCAGCTATCTGCTGCGGGGCTTTCCGGAAGTGTAACGCCGTCCCTCTCGGTCGTCATTCCGGGGCGTGGCCGGCACTTGCCGGACGCGAACCCGGAAGCTCCTCGCAGAGAATCTCATGCCGGGATTCCGGGCTCGGCCCCGGCGCCTGTCGGCGTCGGTGCCGCCCCGGAATGACGAGCGGAATGTTTACAGCACCGGCGGCTTCTGCAACTGGAAGTGTTTCAGCAAATCCACGAACGCCGACAGCCGTCCCTCGCGATAGGCATCGACATCGAGCCCCTCATAATTGAGAAAGCCTTCGCCGGTCTTGAGGCCGATCTTGCCCTCGGCCATATTGCGGCCGACGATCTCCGGCGATGCATAGCGATCGTTGTTCAGTGCGCCGGTCAGATACTTGCTGGCGTAATACAGAATATCGCCGCCGCCCCAATCGACGAATTCGAGCAGACCCAGCACCGCAAAGCGGAATCCGAAGCCGTATTTGATTGCCTTGTCGATATCCTCGGGGCTGGCGACGCCTTCCTCGACCATGCGCGCGGCTTCATTCATGGCCATCGCCTGGATCCGCGGCACGATATAACCGGGCGTCGCTGCGCAAACCACGGGGACCTTGCCGATGCCTTCGAGCATCTCCTTCACCCGCGCGGTGATCGCGGGATCTGTCCTGGCCCCGGGCGAGACTTCGACCAGCGGCACGAGATAGGCCGGGTTCAGCCAATGCGCGTTGAGGAAGCGCTCGGGATGTTCGACGGCGCTGGAAATGTCGTCGACGAGGATGGTCGATGTGGTCGACGCGATGATCGGCGAGGGGCCTGCGAGCTTTGACGCGCGCCCCAATGCTTCACGCTTCTGGTCGAGTACTTCCGGCACGCCTTCGAAAATGATCGCCGAACTGCTGAGCGCAGCACCGGCATGAGCTTCCGGCACGACACTGACGCGTGCCACCAATGTCTCGATATCGGCTTCGGTCAGCAGGCCAAACCGCGCCATGCTGGCGAAGGTCTTGCGGATCTCGCCCAGTGCCTCGGCTTCCAGCGCCTTGAACTTGTCGGCGTCGCGCGGCTTGAAGTCGACGATCGCGACATTGTGGCCCGCATACGCAAAGGCGACGGCAATGCCGCGGCCCATGCGACCCGCGCCGAGACATGCGATGGCGGGCAGAGAACTTGCGGCTGCGTTCATGCGGCAAAGCCTTCGCGCAGCAGCTTCAGCAGGCCGGCCTGATCGAGATCGCCGAAGCCGAGGCTTGCAAGCGTGCGGCCGCCCTGGAGGAAATTTTCGCCGCAGATCGCGCCGCCGATGGCGAGGAATGCCTTGACCAGCGGCGTCTCGACGCCGGCGAGGCTGGCGCAGGACAGGAAGAACGACAGGCCCGTGCGCAGGTCCTCGCGCATGTAGCGATGCTCGGTGAGCACGATGTGCTCGCGCCAGTCCCCCGAGTCAGTCAGGCGGTCATGCGACCCGCGGCCATACATCCACTCTTCGCCTTCCTTGGCGTAGTGGTCCGCCAGCGGGAAATGCGCACCGTTGTAGCCGAAGGCCTCGCGGATCGCGATGCGCTCGGCGTCGAGCTGGTCGGTGACTCGGCGGATCGCCGGCTGCGTGCCTTCCTTGTGGATGTCCCAGGTCGGGAAATGCTCGAGCGGTCCGGCATTCATCACGATCAATGGCGGATGGATGATCGGACCGGCATTCATCAGTGCGCCGGACAGCGCATCGCCGCAGGGCTCGATCACGCCGGGGAAGGCCTTGTCGATCACCTTGCAGGCATAGTCCATCATATCCAGCGGAAACACGCCGGTCGGCAGCCGCTTGGCGCGGATGGTGATGGCGACCTCGAACGGGCCATGCTTGCGCGCGAGCCAGGGCAATGTGCCGGTCTCGGCGAAGGCAATCTTGGCCCTGTTGCCGGCGTCATGCGCAGCCTTGGCGAAGATCATCGAGCCGAAGGTCGCCGGCGGCAGATAGACCACCTGACCATCCTTGAGGTGCGGAGCGATCCGTTTGGCGATATCAGGCTGCGCAAAGGCAGGCGCGGGGCACAGGATCAGCTCGACGTCCCTGATCGCCTCGGCGATATCAGTCGTTACCAGCGTCAGCTGGGTATCGTGCGTGCCCTGCGCATTCTTGACCTTGATGCGCGAGCCAGCCTTCTTGTGTTCGGCCACAGCCTCGGCATCGCGCCGCCACAGGCGAACGTCGTGGCCCTGCAGTGCAAAATCACCCGCTGCCGCGAACGAACCGTTGCCGCCACCCAATACTGCGATCTTCATGGTCTAACCTTCTTCATTTCTAGCAGTACAACATACACGACCTCATCCTGAGGAGCGCGCACTTGCGCGCGTCTCGAAGGATGGGCCGAATGCTGGATGAACATCTCATGGTTCGAGACGGCGCAAGAGCGCCTCCTCACCATGAGGCATCGAGTTTGTGGCCTCACGTAGAGACCTCTGTATTCTGCTTCAGTTTGAAATGCTGCACCTTGCCAAGCGCGGTGCGCGGCAGGTCTGTGACGAATACGATGTCGCGTGGCTGCTTGTAGCGGGCGAGCTGCGTCAGAACATGGGCCTTCAGCGCCTCGGCGCTCACGCTGCAATTCGGCCGCAGCAGCACATAGGCAACGGGCACTTCCTGCCATTTCGGATCGGGCACGCCGACGACGCCGCAATCGGCGACATCGGGATGTTCGAGCAACACACGTTCGACCTCGGCGGGGTAGACGTTCTCGCCGCCGGAAATGATCATGTTCTTCTTGCGGTCATGGACCCAGAAATAACCGTCATCGTCGCGCGTGCCGATATCGCCGGTGCGATACCAGCCGTCATGCAGCGCTTCGCGCGTCGCAGCCTCGTTGCCCCAGTATTCGAAGAATACGTTGGGGCCGCGCACGGCGATCTCGCCGGTTGCCTTGGCGGGAAGCTCATTGCCACTGTCGTCAATGATCATGGCTTCACAGCAAAGGCCGGGCAAACCCGTTGATCCCGTGCGCGACTGGTCGCCGCCGAGCCGCGTATAGACCGCGATCGGGCAGGTCTCGGTCGAACCATAGACCTGCAGCACGGGAATGCCGCGCGTCGTCAGGCGCTCGATCAGATGTGGGGGCACAATGCTGGAGCCGGTCGAGACGGCCTTGAGGCATGATAGGTCCGTTGTCGCCCATGCGGGATGTTCGCTAACGGCCTGAATGGTTGCGGGCACGAGCACCGTCAGCGTCGGCCTGTCGTTGGCGATGGTTGCCAGGGTCGAGTCCGGCGTGAAGCGGGCATGGATCGTGACGGTGGCGCCGTGATGCAGTGCCGGCGTCGTCTGGATGTTGAGGCCGCCCACATGGAAGAACGGCAGTACCGTCAGCACATGGTCGTCGGAGGTGAGGCCATGCATGTGCTGGCTCATCACGCCGTTCCACAGCAGCGCTTCCTGGCGCAGAACGGCGCCTTTCGGACGACCGGTGGTGCCCGACGTGTAGACGATCAGCATCGGGCAGGAGAGGTCGGTATGCGGATTGCGGCCATCGCCCGATGCGCGCGCCAGCAGGGCATCAAAGGTCTGTCCGGGCGCCGGCGGCGTGAAGTCGAGTGCGATGACGCGAGTATCCGGCAGATCCTTGACGAGCGATGGGAGGATCGCGGCGAAGCCTTCTTCCAGCACCAGCACCTTCACCGATGCGTCTGAGAGGATGAACAACTGCTCGGCGACCGCGAGGCGCCAGTTCAGCGGCACCATGATCGCGCCGAGCCGGGCGCAAGCATAGAGCAGAACGAGATAGTCCGGCCGGTTGAGGCTCAGGATCGCGACGCGATCGCCACGACCCACACCGCATTCCGCCTTCAACGCCTTCGCCGTCGCTTCGATCCGCGCATGGAACGCAGCGTAGCTAAGCGTCGCACCCTCGAAATGAATCGCGGATTTGTCCGGCGTGAACGCGGTGTTGCGGGCGATAAGGCTGGAGAGATCCACGATTACTCGTCTTTCTCGCCGGCCTCGTAGAGTGCCTCACGGCCAATGCGGTCGAGGCAGAGTTCGGCGGTCCAGGGCAGCATCAGCGCGCCGCAGCGGCTGTCACGATAGATGCGCTCAAGCGGCAGGGTCTTCAGCATCGCCTGACCGCCGCAGGTGCGGATCGCCAGCGCGGCGAGCTCATTGGCGCCTTCCATCACGGTATATTGGGCGGCGTAGGCGCGCAGCACCTGTTCCTTCGATGGATTGGCGCAGGCTTCGGTCACGGCCTGGAACCAGGTCGACTTGAGCTGCTCGAGCTTGATCTGCATCTGCGCCACGGCGATCTGCTTGGTCGGATACATGCGGCGCTTGACCGGCGGCATACCCGGGATTTCGCCGCGCAGATACTTCACGGTGAAATCGTACGATGCCTGCGCGAGACCAACGTAAGTTGGCGACAGCGTCAGGAACATGTGCGGCCAGCGCATCGCAGCCTGGAAGTAGACGCCGCGTGGCATCAGTGCTGCATCCTCCGGAACGAACACGTCCTTGAAGATCAGCGTGCGGGAGACCGTGCCGCGCATGCCGAGCGGATCCCAGTCGCCAACGACGGAAACGCCTTCCGACTTTGCCGAGATCGCCAGATACAGGGTGTTGCGGCGCGAAGCCTTTTCGCCCTCGGCGACTTCGGTGCACAGCACGCCGTAGTAATCGGCGAAACCCGACAGCGACGCAAAGATCTTCTTGCCATTGACGATCCAGCCGCCCTTGACGGGTCTGGCTTCGGTGCCGAATGCAACGCCGCCGGCGGCCGCTGCGCCCCCTTCGGAGAACGGCTGCGAATAGATCGCGCCGTCTTCGACGATGCGCTTGTAGTGAATGGCGCGGCGGCGGTGCTGTTCGGCGCGCATCTGGTCATCCATCTCGAGGTCATCGGCAAGCGGGCCGGACCACAGCGTCGAGCAGACATGCATGTTCCAGGTCAGCGCAGTGGCGCCGCAATAGCGGCCGATTTCGGCCGCCGCGAGGGAATAGGTCTGATAGCCGGCGCCCGAGCCGCCATTGGCTTTCGGGATCGAGATGCCCAGCAGACCCGCCTTGTGCAGGTCCTTGTAATTCTCCAGCGGGAAGGTGGCCTCGGTATCCCACTTCGCCGCGCGGCCGGCGAAATTGGTCTGCGCCAGCTCGCGCGCCTTGGTGATCAGCCCGGCCTGCTCGTCGTCGAGACGATAGGCCTTCGGATCGAACATCGGCTTGTCGAGGACGATGCTGTCGAGGTCGGGCTTGCTGGCAGGCTTGTTCATGAGGATGACCCCGAAAGATTGTGGCTGGTTTTGAGGAAGTCGGCGAGTACTTCATTGAATTCGTGCGGACGTTCGAAGCTGGCGAGATGGCCGACGCCTTCGAGTTCGACATAGGTCGAACCGGGCACAAAGGTCGCCATCTTGGCCATGGTCTTGGCCGGCGCGTTGTTATCCTTGGAGCCTGACAGCAGCAGCGTCGGGGCCTTGATATTGGCGAGCTCCTTGCGGAGGTCGAAGCCGATCATCGCCTTCATGGAGGCGCGATAGGTCTCAGGCTTCACAGAGGCCATGCAGTCGCGCGCGAGCTCAAGGCCGGCAGGATCCGGATCGTCGCCGATCAGGCCGGCGACGAGCTTCGGCGCCATCGACACCATGGTCTCGCCGCGGTCGAGTGGTCCGAGCCGCGCATCGATGAAGTTCTTCTGCCATTCGCCATCGGAACTGCCGAAGGCCGACGTGGTCTGTGCCAGCACCACGGCGCCGGCGAGCTCGGGATAATCGACCATGAAACGCTGCACGATCATGCCGCCAATGGAATGGCCGACCAGCACCGTCTTCCTGGCGCCGATCTGTGCGAGAAAATCCTTAAGCGCCTCGGCGAAAGCCGGGATGCTTGGTGCGGGCAGCTGCGCCGAGCCGCCATAACCCGGCATATCCCAGCCGATGGCGTAATAGCGGTCGCCGAACCTGTCGATCTGGTGGCGCCAGCCGCGGCCCGCGCCGCCGATCCCATGCAGAAACACCAGCGGTGTCGCTGCGGAATCGCCTTTGGCTTCAAAACCGAAGCGGCCGTCCTTCGTCGTCAGGGCTGCAGAATTTGGCACGCATAGGCCTCCTGTGCTGTCGGACAAGCACAATCCTAGCATGTCCGAGATATATGAAAAGCGATAGTTTTAGACTTAAAGGGTCAGCGGCTGCCTGTTCGAAAGGCAATCGCGTTATAGCCGATCAAGTCTCCGAGCCGGATATTTTGCCTGCGTCGCTTGGCCATGTTGTGACCCCGAGGACGTCTCGGACGGCCCGCGCGCAATCGCACTTGTTCGAAATTTCTTTAGGTTTAAAACAATATCGATTGCCGATGCATCCAGGGAGGAAGCCGTGTCCGATCAGTCATTTTTGTCCTGGCCGTTTTTCGAGGACCATCACCGCGAACTGGCCACGGGCCTGTCGCGCTGGGCGAAGGCGACGTTGCCTGGTCTGGTCGATCACCATGACGTCGATGGCTCCTGCAAGCGTCTGGTGAAGGCGCTGGGTGACGGCGGGTGGTTACGTGCGGCGGTGCCGGCAAGCCATGGCGGGATGTATCCGACATTCGACGTACGCTCGCTATGTCTGATCCGCGAAACACTGGCCTATGAGACTGGTCTCGCCGACTTCGCCTTTGCAATGCAGGGACTCGGGACAGGACCGATTAGCCTGTTCGGTTCGGAGGCCTTGAAGTCGCGCTATCTGCCACGCGTCGGCAGTGGTGAGGCGATTGCAGCGTTTGCATTGTCAGAGCCCGATGCAGGTTCGGATGTCGCTGCGATGACGACGACTGCGGTGCCTGATGGTCCGGATCATGTCCGCATCAATGGCCTCAAGACCTGGATCTCCAATGGCGGCATTGCCGACCAGTATGTCGTCTTCCTGCGCACCGGCGAATCCGGCGCGCGCGGCATCAGCGCTTTTGTCGTCGATGCGGATACGCCTGGCTTCACGATTGCGGAACGAATCGACGTGATCGCGCCGCATCCGCTGGCCACACTGAAATTCGAGGATTGCCGCGTGCCGGTGACAAACCGTATCGGCAAGGACGGCGAAGGCTTCAAGGTGGCCATGGCGACACTCGATGTGTTCCGTTCGACGGTCGGTGCGGCCGCGCTGGGCCTCGCACGGCGCGCGCTCGATGAAGCGCTGCATCGCTCTGTCACGCGAAAGATGTTCGGCCATACGCTGGGCGATCTGCAGCTCACGCAAGCGGGGCTCGCGGAGATGGCCACGTCCATCGATGCCTCGGCACTACTTGTCTATCGTTCGGCCTGGACCAAGGACCAGGGTGCTGCGCGCATCACCCGTGAAGCAGCCATGGCCAAGATGTTTGCTACCGAAGCGGCGCAGACAGTGATCGACCGCGCGGTGCAGATCTTCGGTGGCATGGGTGTACAGTCCGGCGTCAAGGTCGAGGAACTGTATCGCGAGATCCGTGCGCTACGCATCTATGAAGGCGCCACCGAAGTGCAGAAGGTCATCATTGGCCGCGAACTGATCAAGGACGCCCAATCGAAGTAAATCGATGAGGCGAGCCGATCACGGCTCGCCTGACAATCTACGCGGCCGTCGCGTCCGCTTTGTAGTTCGGCGCGGAGGCGAGAAACCGGGCATAGGCGTCGGCATCCGGTGGCGTGAATTTCTCGACCAGCGCGCCGCGCCGCTTGCTGGTGGCGCCCATGTCGTCGAGCAGTTCGTCGAAATGCTTGAAGTGATAGGGCGCCACACACAGTCCGCCATAGACACCGGCGGCTGGACGTTCGACGCGCTTGAAATGCAGCATCTTGTCCATATCGGCGTGCATCTCGGCGGCCGTCGGCTGCTTCGCCAGCTTGCCGTCGGCATAACGCACCAGCCAGTTGGCGGCCATTTCGGCCGTCAGCACCGAGCAGAAGCTGGAATTGAAGCCGACAAAACCCATATCCGGCAGGTCCGGATTGGCAATCACGCGATACAGCCGATACTGCCCGTCAGACTGGATCAGCTTGTCGCGATAGTCCTGCGGCAGGAACGGCACGCCGAGCTTGAAGCCGATGGCCAGCACAGCAATGTCGGCCTCGACGCGTTGGCCGCCTGACATCACGATGGTCTGCCCGTCATAGTGATCGAAGGTGCCGCGGATCGCCTTGATGCGCCCGTCGGCGACCATCGGGAAAAAGTTCGGTGTCGCGATCGGCACCGAGCAGTTGACGCCGTCCTCAATACGTCCTTCCGGCACCATGTCGCATTTCTTGAGCTTGAGCTGCGCCTTCAGCATGGCCTCCAGCCCGCGCCAGTTGGCCCAGATGAAGGGCCTGGCGATGGCATGGTTCAGTTTCGACAGCGCGCTCAATCCCCAACCGCGGAACATCTCCTCCTGCGCGCGAATATAGAGGATGCGCTTGAAGTTGATCACGCCGCCGATGAAATAGGGAATGCGCCAGACCGGCTCGCGATAGACGAAGGTCACAGCGCTGGCGCCGGCATTGACCGAGTGCACGGCGATGTCGGTGGCTGATTTCGAGCCGCCGAGCACGACGACTTTCTTGCCTTTGACGACGGATGAATCCGTGTGCTCCGCCGAATGCAGGATCACGCCGCCGGCGGCCTTGAACGCGTCCTCGCCGGGATGATGCAATTCCTTGCGCTCGTTGAATTGTCCGGTGCAGACCGCGACGAAATCGAATGTTTCCTGCGCGGTGTTGCCATCCGCATCGCGCGTTTCCAGAGTCCAGCCGGGCAGGCCGTCGCCGCGCCGATTCATGCTGATGACGGTGGTGTTGAACCGCATCAGTGGGATCAGATTGTAGTCGCGTGCATAGTCTGTGAGATAGGCATGGACCTGCGGTCCCTTCGGCCATTCCGGATAGTTGGTCGGCATCGGCTTGTCGGTGAAGCGATAGAGTTCCTTCGGGCTTTGGGTCTGCACCTCCGGATAGGATCGCGCCGGCTCCCAGACGCCGCCGAGATCGCCGCTGCGCTCCAGCACGGTTACCTTGTGGCCGCGCGCGACAAAGGATTTTGCGGCGGCCAGGCCGGCAATGCCGGCGCCGATGACGCAAACACTCTTCTGCTTGACCATGGCTAGTTTCCTGTTGAATCCGGCTGTGGATCGCAGGCGTGCGGGTTCGAGCGCGCAGACAGGTGTCTGCGCGGAACGTCTGCGATAGGTGAAGGTGAAATTCGGTCGGCGAGGCCTAGTCGTTGGCTTCCGGCGGCAGGAAGTTCACTTCATGCTCGGCAGAGACGCGGACGATGGCTTCGATGTCGCTCATATTGTGCAATTGCTTGAACAGGGCTTCGAGCTTCTGTGTCGGTGAGACCCAGAACAGTGCGCGCGCCGGCTTGTCCGACTTGTTGAAATAGCCATGCGGAATGCCGCGGGGCAGACGGACCAGATCGCCGGCATGGGCGCGCACCCACTGGCCGTCGAGCTTGAGGTCGAGAATGCCCTCCTGCACCAGAATGAATTCTTCCTGGGTCGGATGGATATGCACCGGCACGAACTGGCCGGGATCGCTGTTGGTCTCGAAGGCAAAGGTGGAGTCGGTCACGGCCTTGGGGAAATAGACCTGTCCGAGGATATTCCACGTGGTGCCGTTATATCCGGTGCCGTTCTGGGTAATGCCTTTTTCAAGTGCCGCCATGGTCCTGCTCCCTTGGGTTTCTCGTCTGCAATGATGCTGCGTGGCCTTGGGGTCTGTCTCTAGCCGTTGAACGAATCCGCTATCCAAACGACGAAATAATTACCGGTGCAGGGAAGGGGCGGCCACGCCACGCTGCGCTGCACACTCCTCTTTGGAAGGCGCGGGTCTGAGTATTCGTTGTGCAGCACGGCAATATTTGCGGCGCACCGCCGGCTATGCGACGTGACGGGACATGGATAGTCTAGGCTTCAAATAACGCAGGCGATCGGACCATGGTGTTGGACGCAGCCGTATCAGGGAATGCCCAGCCGGCCCGCGCCGCAAGGCTTGCGGCGTTCTCCCGCGTCTTCACCAGGGATATCGACGAGGCCGTCGACTCGATCGGACGTATTTTCTGTCCGCATGCGCTGGACCCATTGCAGAGCTCCCGGCCAGATTTTCATGCGCTCCATAATTGTGCGGCGTTCGATGGCTTCTCCGTCAACTACGTCTCCTATGGCGGGGCGGTATCGATCGACCCCGGCTGCCTCGATCGCTTCTTCCTGCTGCAGATCCCGGTGCATGGCGGTGCCCGCATCAACACGGGTGGCCGGACGATCGAGGCGTCGGCAGGGCGTGTCGCCTCCTTGCTGTCGCCGACCATGCCGACAAAGATGGTCTGGCAAGATGATTGCGCCAAGCTGATCCTGCTGGTCGAACGGCGGCTGGTGGAAGAGCGCGCAGCGGCACTGGCGGAGAGATCCGGAGCGGTCATTGAGTTCAATCCGCAGGTCGATCTGAACACGCCGTTCGGCCTCGCGATCCGGTCCCAGATCGAATACCTCGTTGATCTCGCGGAGCATCGCGGGCCCGGGCAGCAGATCTCGCCGATGATGGCGGCAACCTTGCGCGACTCCGTGATTGGACTTCTGCTCACGGGCCAGCGTCACAGCCTTACTGACACCATCGACCGTGCCCTTGCGCGCCTTAGCCCGCTGCCCGCCGTGTTGAGGAAGGCCCGGGACTATCTCGAAGCCCATGCCGCCGAACCGCTCGATCTCGGTCGGCTCGCCCGCGCGGCAGGCATCGGGATACGGTCGCTGCAGATGGGCTTCCAGAAGCACTTCGGTATGTCGATTTCCGATGCGCTGCTCGATATCAGGCTGACGCATTTGAACGCGCGGCTGCTGCGGGCTGCGCCTGGCGAACGCGTCATCGATATGGCCTTCGATCTCGGCTTCACCCATCTGAGCCGGATGGCCAGCGTCTACCGGGCCCGCTATGGCGAGAGTCCCTCGGATACGCTCCGCCGGATTCGCTAGTGCCAGCCCGCGCGGACCACTTTCTTGCAAAAGCTTGAAGTTTAAAATAATATCCGAAGGGCTCATGGAGAGCCTGCGGAAGGTCACGCATGTCCGGATTGTCTCGCTCCTCCCACGCCCTGGTGACCGGCGGCGGCCGCGGCATTGGCCGCGCCATTGCGGCGTCACTGGTACAGGCCGGTGTGACCGTCACCGTCATGGGCCGCAACCTCGCAGTACTGAATGAGGTCGTCGCGGCCGGGGACGCGCATCACGCGATTGCCGCCGATGTGTCCGATCAGGCTGCGCTGGATGCCGCAATTGCGGATGCCGCACAACGCCAGCCAATCGACATTCTGGTCGCCAACGCGGGTGCCGCGGAATCCGCGCCTTTCGCGAAGTCGGATGCTGCGCTGTTCCAGCGGATGATGGACGTCAATTTCATGGGCGTCGTTTATGCGACGCAGGCCGTGCTGCCGGAGATGGTCAAGCGCAAGAGTGGCCGCATCGTTGCTATTGCTTCGACCGCTGGCCTCAAGGGCTACGGCTATGTCAGCGCCTATAGCGCTGCGAAGCACGCCGTCATCGGTCTGGTGCGCTCGGTCGCGCTGGAAGTCGCCAAGAGCGGCGTCACCGTCAACGCCGTTTGTCCGGGCTTTACCGAAACCGATCTGCTCGAAGGCAGCATCGACAATATCATGAGCAAGACCGGCCGTACGCGCGAACAAGCTGTTGCCGAATTGGCCAAGCATAATCCGCAGGGTCGTCTGGTGACGCCTGGCGAAGTCGCCGACGCGGTGCTGTGGTTATGCGGCGCGGGCGCGAGCTCCATTACCGGACAGAGCATCGTCGTCGCCGGCGGCGAAGTCTGATCGATACGCAACAACAAGAACCGAACTGTCTTCAGGGAGCCAACATGTCTGTCATGGTCAAGAACAAGGTCGCCAATCCCGTCACGCTGCCGCTGGCCGAGTTCAAGCCCGAGCATTTTCTGCTGGCCGTGGCCGATGGGATCGCGACGGTCACGCTGAACCGCCCCGAGCGCAAGAATCCGCTGACGTTTCAAAGCTATCGCGAACTGACTGATTTCTTCCGCGCCTGCGCAATGGACGATGAGGTCAAGGTCGTGGTCGTCACCGGCGCCGGTGGCAATTTTTCGTCGGGCGGCGATGTGTTCGAAATCATCGGCCCGTTGATCGAGATGAACACCAAGGATCTCACCGCCTTCACGCGCATGACCGGGGATTTGGTCAAGGCGATGCGTGTCTGTCCGCAGCCGATCGTGGCGGCAGTGGAAGGCATCTGCGCCGGTGCTGGTGCCATCATGGCGATGGCCTCCGATATGCGGCTGGCCGCGACCGGCACCAAGGTCGGCTTCCTGTTCAACAAGGTGGGCCTCGCCGGCTGCGACATGGGCGCCTGCGCGATCCTGCCGCGCATTATCGGCCAGTCCCGTGCCTCGGAACTGCTTTATACCGGCCGCTTCATGAGTGCGGAGGAGGGCGAGCGCTGGGGGTTCTTCAGCCGTATCGTCGCGCCGGCGGAGGTACTGAGCCAGGCGCAGACACTGGCCAGACAGATCTCCGAAGGCCCGACCTATGCCAACACCATGACCAAGCGCATGCTGTCGATGGAATGGGCGATGTCGGTGGAAGAAGCGATCGAGGCGGAGGCGGTGGCGCAGGCGCTGTGCATGACGACCGAGGATTTTGCCCGGGCGTTCCATGCCTTTGCGAACAAGCAGAAGCCGAAGTTCGAGGGCAATTGAGGCCCTCAATATGCCGGATCGGGGCGCGAGCGCGCCGGTCACTGTGATAACTTGATGTGCATCAAGGCTTGCGAATTGCCGGTTTGTCAGGCTTGCCAGGAATTGTTTTAGGTTTAAAATATATCCATCCAGGCACGACTGCGGAGGCTGTCATGAAGATCGCGATTATCGGTGGCGGGCCGGCGGGCCTCTATTCTGCGATCCTGCTGAAGAAGCAGCGGCCGCAGGCAGAGATCACGGTCTATGAGCGCAACCGTCCCGATGACACCTTCGGCTTCGGCGTGGTGTTCTCCGACGCGACCCTCG
This sequence comes from Tardiphaga sp. GW822-FHT04G09, assembly GCF_058800725.1. NCBI lineage: Bacteria > Pseudomonadati > Pseudomonadota > Alphaproteobacteria > Hyphomicrobiales > Nitrobacteraceae > Tardiphaga > Tardiphaga sp. GW822-FHT04G09. The sequence continues at coordinate 79,638 of NZ_JBXAMO010000016.1, forward strand.
ACAATTTCGAGAAATACGATCTTCCGAGCTATCAACGCATCACCCAGGAATTCGCTTACTGGGACGACATCGCCGTGCACTTCCGCGGCACCGTGCACCGCGTCGGTGGCAACGGCTTCTGCGGCTGCTCGCGCCGCACGCTGCTGATGATCCTGCAGGACCGCGCCCGCGAACTCGGCGTCCATCTGCTGTTCGAAGTCGATATCACCGACGAAGCGCGTTTCGCCGAGGCCGATCTGATCGTGCTTGCAGATGGTATCAACAGCCATTTCCGCAACAAGTATATCGAGCACTTCGCGCCCGAAGTGGATCTGCGCTCCAACAAGTTTACCTGGATGGGCTCGACCAAGCCGCTTGATGCCTTCACCTTCCTGTTCCAGGAAACCGAGTGGGGTCCGTTTATCGCGCACGCCTATCAATATGAAGCAGGCCGCTCGACCTGGATCTTCGAGACCGATCCGGAGACCTTCAAGCGCGCTGGCCTCGAAGGCCTCGGCGAGCAGGAATCCGCCGATCGGATGCACGATATCTTCAAGGGATTCCTTGGCGACCACAAGCTGCTGATCAACCGCTCGATGTGGCGCAATTTCCCGATGATCCGCAACAAGCGCTGGGTCAAGGACAATATGGTGTTGCTCGGCGACGCCAAGGCGACCGCACATTTCTCTATCGGTTCCGGCACCAAACTGGCGATGGAAGATGCCATCGCGCTGCATGATGCGATGGCGAAGGCGCCGACTGTCGAGGCCGGGTTGCACGACTACGAGCATGGCCGCCGCGAGGAGGTCGAGAAGATCCAGCATTCAGCGGACGTCTCGCTGGTCTGGTTCGAACACGTCGATCGTTTCTGGGATTTCGACCCCGTGCAGTTCGCCTTCGGCGTCATGACCCGCGCCAAGGCGATCACCTATGATAACCTGACGCTACGCGCGCCGGACTTCGTCAAGGAAGTCGACAGGTCGTTTGCCCAGAAAGTGAAAGCACAGGGCTTCGACGTCGATGTCGCGAAGCCCGAGGTGCCGATGTTCCAGCCGTTCAAGATGCGCGACATGGTGCTGGCCAACCGCGCCGTGGTATCGCCGATGTGCATGTATTCGGCGAAAGAGGGCGTGCCGAACGATTTCCATCTGGTGCATTACGGCTCGCGCGCCATCGGCGGCGCCGGTCTCGTCTTCACTGAAATGGTCTGTGTCGGCCGCGATGCGCGTATCACGCCTGGCTGCGCGGGACTCTGGACCGACGAGCAGGAAGCGCAGTGGAAGCGCATTGTCGATTTCGTGCACAACACCTCCGCCGCCAAGATCTGCCTGCAACTCGGCCACGCCGGCCGCAAAGGGGCGACGAAGCTGATGTGGGACGGCATGGACCGCCCGCTGGCCGATGGTGCATGGGATATCGTCTCGGCGTCGCCGTTGCCATATTATCCGGACAGCCAGGTGCCTGCGGAAATCGATCGCGCCAACATGGATCGTGTGAAGGCGGAGTTCGTAGCTGCTACGATCCGCGGCGATCGCTGTGGTTTCGACATGCTCGAAATGCACACCGCACACGGCTATCTGCTGGCAAGCTTCCTGTCGCCGCTCACCAACAAGCGCACCGATGAATATGGCGGTTCGCTGGAGAACCGTCTGCGCTTCCCGCTCGAAGTGTTCGCTGCCATGCGTGCGGCATGGCCGGCGCACAAACCGATGTCGGTGCGTATCTCGGCGACCGATTGGGCCGAAGGTGGCAACACCGGCGATGATGCCGTGGAAATCGCGCGCGCTTTCGCCGAAGCCGGCGTTGACCTCGCTGATATCTCGACGGGGCAGACGGTGAAAGAGTCACGCCCGATCTACGGCCGCATGTTCCAGACGCCGTTCTCGGATCAGGTCCGCAACGAGGCGAGCGTCGCCACCATGTGCGTCGGCAACATCACCAGTGCGGATCAGGTCAACACGATCCTGGCCGCCGGCCGCGCCGATCTTGTGGCGCTTGGCCGTCCGCATCTCACCGATCCGTCCTTCACCATCAAGGCTGCTGCCTGGTATGGTGCAAAGGACGCCTATTGCCCGCCGCAATATATGCCCGGCAAAGATCAGATTTTCCGTAACAGCGTCAGAGACAAGCAGGATTTCGAAGACCTGAAAATTAAGGCTAAGCCGAAGACCCGCGCCGAGATGCGGGCGGAGACCGCCAAGCCACTTGCAGCTGAATGACTGGGCATGCGAGGTTATTTAGCATATTTTTAGGATGGGTAGAGCGCAGCGAAACCCATCGATCCTGATCTGTGTGGTGATGGGTTTCGCGAAGACGCTCGACCCATCCTACGCCAAGCATGTTGTGTGGAGTTGAGCTGATGAAGGCAATCATCGTGGGCGGTGGCGTTGGCGGCTTGACCACCGCCTTGATGCTGCGGGCGCGGGGCATCAATTGCGAACTCTACGAACAGGCTGATTCAATCCGTGAACTGGGCGTCGGCATCAACACGCTGCCCCACGCAATCCGCGAACTCGCCGGGCTCGGTCTGCTCGATAGGCTTGATGCGGTGGCGATCCGCACCGATGAGCTGCATTACCTCAACCGTCACGGGCAGGAGGTCTGGCGCGAGAAGCGTGGCTTCGGTGCGGGCCACGACGTGCCGCAATTCTCGATCCACCGCGGCCGCCTGCAGAGTGCGATCCATCGTGCGGTGGAAGAGCGCCTTGGCACGGAGGCGATTCATACCGGTCGTCGGCTCGGTCACTTCACGCAGGACGAAGGCGGCGTCACAGCCTATTTCTTCGATCGCAACAACAATCATGTCGAGACCGCACGCGGCGATATCCTGATCGGCGCCGATGGCATCCACTCCAAGGTGCGCAGCACGCTGTTCCCGAACGAGGGGCATCCGATCTGGAATGGTCTGATGCTGTGGCGCGGTGCGCGCGATTGGCCGGCCTTCCTCACCGGCAATTCGATGATCGTCGCCGGCGGCCTCCACGCCAAGGTCGTGGTGTACCCGATCGCGGAGGGTGAGACGCCGGGCAACCGGCTGACCAATTGGGCTGTGCTGGTGAAGACCGGCGAGGGTGGCACGCTGCCGCCACGTCGCGAGGACTGGTCGCGGCCCGGCAAGCGCGAAGAACTGATGCCGCATGTGGCGCGTTTCAACGTGCCGCATATCGACGTACCCGCGTTGATTACGGCGACGCCGGAGTTCTGGGAATATCCCTGCTGCGATCGCGACCCGCTGCCATATTGGTCCGGTGGGCGCGTCACGCTGCTCGGCGACGCCGCGCATCCGATGTATCCGGTCGGCTCCAACGGCGCATCGCAGGCGATCCTCGATGCGCGCGCGCTGGCCGACTCACTGGCGCATGCCGAACATCCGCGCCAGGCGCTGATGGCCTATGAGCGCAAGCGCCTGCCGATGACCGCGGAGATCGTGCGCTCCAACCGTCGTGGTGGCCCGGAAGGCGTCATCGATGCGGTCGAGCAGATCGCGCCGGATGGTTTCGACAATGTCGAGAACGTACTGAGCTACGCGCAGCGCGAAGCCATCGTGAAGGGCTATGCGCACAAGGCCGGCTTTGCGGCTTCGCCGGGACTTGCCGTGGTGAACGGGTAACTAGCGCGCCCACAAACTGACACTTCGTGTTCGTCGTGCCCGGGCCTTGTCCCGGGCATCTACGTTTTAAGGGGCTCAAACACGTAGATGGCCGAGACAAGCCCGGCCATCACGTCGATGCTGGTATGTGGCCTGAACGAGGAGCCGTGTTACGCGCCGGGAGGTGGCGGCAGGAAGTGGATGTTGTATTCGGCGGCGAGCGCCACAACGTCCTCGGGCTTTTGCTCTTTCATGTTGTGGATTGCCCAGAACAGGTCATAGAGCCGGCGGCTCGGCGACACCCAGAACAACACCTTGGCGTTCTGGTCCGACTTGTTGAAGATGCCGTGCGGAATGCCGCGCTGCAGGCGCACGAGGTCACCCGGGGTCGCCGACGTCTCTGAGCCACCCAGGAAGAAGTCGAGCTTGCCTTCGAGGATGTAGAGATACTCATCCTGGTCCGGATGGATGTGCGGCGGCACGAAGGTGCCGGGCGGGAAAGTGGCGTGCCACGAGAACGAATCCTCGGTGCAGTTCTTCGGCACATAGGTCTGGCCGAGGATGTTCCAGGTGATGCCCTGCATGCCTTCATTGGCGCGAGTGATGCCGGCGATCTCGGTTTTCATGGTTGGTCCTTCCTTGGGTCACGCATTACGACGCGGGTGGTACTCGAAAACAGTTGATCAAACGTGGAGGAAACGATCCTTCACGGTGGAGTCGCTCTTCAGTTGTTCGGATGTGCCGGTCCACACCACGCGGCCTTTTTCGATCACCACGTGACGATCGGCGAAGCCGGCGAGTGCATCGACATTCTTGTCGATCACCAGAATGGACTGACGCTCGGCCTTGAGCTTCTTCAGGCAATTCCAGATTTCAAGGCGAATGAGTGGCGCGAGGCCTTCGGTGGCCTCATCGAGAATGAGCAGCTTCGGGTTGGTCATCAGCGCGCGGCCAACGGCCAGCATCTGCTGCTCGCCGCCGGACAGCTGCGTGCCGAGATTGCTGCGGCGTTCCTTGAGGCGCGGAAACAGCTCGTAGATCTTGTCCAGCGTCCAGCGCGCCGGTGGATGACGCACGGCGGCGGTAGCGACCAGGTTTTCTTCCACACTGAGCGTCGGGAAGATCTGGCGACCTTCCGGAACGAGGCCTATCCCTGCCTGGGCGATGCGATAGGAGGGCAGACCTGCCATCGGCTTGTCGTCGAAGGTAACGGTGCCGCCGGTCGGGTGGATCAAGCCCATAATGGCGTTGATGGTCGTGGTTTTGCCCATGCCGTTGCGGCCGAGCAGGGTGACGACCTCGCCGGCATTGATGGTGAGCGAGATATCGAACAACACCTTGGCCGCGCCGTAAGCGGCCTGGAGATTTGAGACCGAGAGCATCAGGTGGCCTCCTCGCCGAGATAGGCAGCGCGGACTTCCGCATTGTCGCGAATGCTTTGCGGCGAGCCGGACGCGATGATGCGGCCATAAACCAGCACCGAGACGCGGTCGGCCAGTGCGAACACTGCGTCCATATCGTGCTCGATCAGCACGATGGGAAGCTCCTTGCGCAGCTCCTGCAACGTGTTGATCAGCCGCTGCGATTCATCGTGGCTGGTGCCGGCAAGTGGTTCGTCGAGCAACAGCAGCTTGGGCTTCGCCGCCAGTGCAATGGCGATTTCGAGCTGGCGCTTCTCTCCATGCGACATCTGTCCGGCCAGCATGCTTGCACGTGCGGCGAGGCCGAAGCGCGACAACAGCGCCATGGCGGTGTCGTTCAGCGCGGGTTCCTTCGACGCATCGCCGAAGAAGCTGAAGCTCGATCCGCTGCGTGCCTGAACAGCGATCGCGACGTTCTCCAACGCCGAGAAACGCGGCAGGATCGAAGTGATCTGGAATGAGCGCACCAGGCCCATCCGCGCGCGCTCTGCCATCGGCAAATGCGAGACGTCCTGACCGTCAAAGATGATACGGCCGGAGTCCGATTGTGCGTGGCCGGAGATCTGGTGGATCAGTGTGGTCTTGCCGGCACCGTTGGGGCCGATGATGGCGTGCAACTCGCCGGCCTCGATGTTCAGCGACACATCGTCGGTGACGCGCAGCGCGCCATAGTTCTTGCAGATGTTCTGCAGCTGAAGCGGTGCGTTGCTCATGATTTGGCTCATGACTTGCTCCAGAACAGTCCGGTGATGCCGCCGCGTGCGTAGAGCACGACGAGGATCAGGATGGGTCCGAAGATCAGTGCCCAGTTCTCGGTGTAATGCGACAGGATATCCGCCAGCAGGCTGAACACGGCTGCGCCGATGATGGCGCCATGCAACGAGCCGAGGCCGCCAAGGACAAGCACGAAAATCAGGTCGCCGGAGCGCTGCCAGGTCGCATAGGCCGGGCTGACAAATTCGGTCTGGTTGGCGAGCAGAAAGCCTGACACACCGGCGATCATGCCGGCAATGACATAGGCGGTGAGCTGATAGCGATAGGGCGCAAAGCCGATCGCTTCCATGCGTACCGGATTCTCGCGAATACCGCGCAGCACCCGGCCGAAACGCGACGCGACGAGGGCGCGGAGCAGGAGATAGGCGCCGAGCAGCACGCCGAAGGCGACATAATACATCGCCACGTCGTTCTTCATGAACTTCGAGCCGAAGAACACGCTGCGCGAGGCAAGCGTCAGCCCGTCGTCGCCCCCATAGGCTGCCAGCGAGGTGCCGAGAAAGAACAGCATCTGGCCGAAAGCCAGCGTGATCATGATGAAGTAGACGCCCTTGGTCCGCAGCGAGATCGCGCCGGTGAAGAGAGCGAAGATGAGCGAGACACCGAGCGCCACCGCGAGCTGTATGAAGCCGTCGGTAATTCCATGGCTGGCAAGGATCGCGACGCTGTAGGCGCCGAGGCCGACATAGGCGGCATGACCGAACGAGATCATGGCGCCGTAGCCGATCAACAGATCGAGCGACATGGCGGCCAACGCCAGGATCATGATGCGCGTGACCAGCGCGAGGATGAAGCTCTGCGAGCCCCACAGCGCGGAGAGCGGCACAAGGGCGAAGATCGCGAACACGATCAACGGCAGCACATAAGCACGGCTGGCTCGGGGCGGCGTTACGAGAGCAGGGGTAGCGGGGGCGCCGAGGTCGACGAGATTGTTCATGGTTCGCTCCCGTTACTGCTTGGACGGGAACAGGCCGGACGGCCGGAAGAACAGCACCGCAGCCATCAGGATGTAGATCAGCATCGGCGCAACGGCGCGGCCGGTCTGGCTCGCTGCGGCAGGGTCGAGCAGCAGCTTGAGCAGCGTCGGCGCGAAGAAACGTCCGAGCGTATCGACGAGGCCGATCAGCAGTGCCGCAATGAAGGCGCCGCGGATCGAGCCGATGCCGCCGATGACGATGACCACGAAGGCGAGAATGAGCACATTGTCGCCCATGCCTGGTTCGACCGAAAGGATCGGGGCCACCATGGCGCCGGCAAAGCCTGCGAGCATGGCGCCGACGCCGAACACGATGGTGAACAGCAGGCGGATATTGACGCCGAGTGCGGAGACCATGGCCGCATTGCTGGCGCCGGCACGCACCAGCATGCCGAGCTTGGTTTTATTGACGACGAGATACAGCGCGAGGCCGACGGCCAGACCGACGGCGATGATGACGAGGCGCCACACCGGATACAGCATGCCGTCGGTAATCTCGATAGCGCCCGACAGTGCATCGGGGATCGCGACGTTCAGCGGCGCTGCGCCCCAGATGTATTTGACGGCCTGATTGAGGAAGATGATGACGCCAAAGGTCGCGAGCACCTGATCGAGATGGTCGCGATCATACAGATGTCGAAAGATCAGGACCTCCAGCAGCAGCCCGAAAATCAGGGCGGCAGGCAATGCCAGTGCGAGGCCGGCGACGAAGCTGCCGGTCATGGCGGTGAAGGCGGCGACCAGATAGGCACCGACCATGTACTGCACGCCATGTGCAAGATTGATGAAGTCCATGACACCGAACACCAGCGTCAGGCCGGCGGCGATCAGGAACAGGATCAATCCGAACTGCAGGCCGTTCAGGATCTGGACGAGGGCAAGCGTGAGGGTCATCAGATAACTTGGTTTCTATACTGAGATAAACACGGGCCGATAAAACACCGGGCCGTCCCGCCTTCGCGGCAACGGCCCGGTGATGAGTGATCGCCAGGGCGGTTACTGCGCGGCGCAGTCCTTGGCGTAATGATCGCCATAGTTCGAGAACACCTTCTCGACGATCTCGGTCTGGAACTTGCCGTCAGCGCGCTTGGCGACCTTGGTCAGGAAGAAGTCCTGAACGGGATAGCCGTTGTTGCTGAACTTGAAGCTGCCGCGGATCGACGGGAAGTCAGCCTTCTTCATGGCTGCAGCCACCTTGGCCTTGTCCGAGAGGTCGCCCTTCACGGCAGTGACGGCGCTGTTGATCAGCATCGCCGCGTCATAGGACTGGAAGGCGTACGTCGCCGGCACGCTGTTATAGGCCTTCTCGTATTCCGCCACGAACTTCTTGTTCTGCGGTGTATCGAGATTGGGCGCCCAGTTCGAGCCGCCGAACATGCCGATCGCGGCGTCCTGCTGAGCGGGCAGCGTCGATTCATCGACGGTGAAGGTCGACAGGAACGGGATGCGGTCGAGCAGGCCGGCCTGCTTGTACTGCTTGACGAGGTTCACGCCCATGCCGCCCGGCATGAAGGTAAGCACGGCGTCAGGCTTCATCGATGCGATCTTCGAGAGTTCGGCCTGGAAGTCGAGCGTGCCGAGCGGGATAAAGGATTCCTCAACGATCTCGCCCTTGAAGTCCATCTTCACGCCGGCGACGAAGTCCTTGCCGGCCTGATAGTTCGGGGTCATCAGGTAGATCTTCTTGTAGCCGCGCTTCTGGGCCACGTTACCGAGGATCTGGTGGATCTGGTCGTTCTGATACGACGTCACATAGAAGTACGGATTGCACTCCTTGCCGGCGTAGCTCGACGGGCCGGCATTCGGCGAGATCAGGAAGGTCTTGTTCTCGGTGACCGGCTTGTGGATCGCGCCCAGGATGTTGGAGAAGATCGGACCGACCACGAAGTCGACCTTGTCGCGCTCCAGAAGGCCCTTGACCTTGGTGACAGCGACGTCGGGCTTGAGTTCGTCATCGACGACGATGACCTCGACATCCTTGCCGCCCATCTTGCCGCCTAGATCCTTGACCGCGAGATTGAAGCCGTCGCGGGCCTGCTGGCCGAGCACGGCACCGGCGCCCGACAGCGACACGATCACGCCGACCTTGATCTTCTCCTGAGCCAGAGCCGGCAGAGCGGAGACGCTCATCAGGGCGGCCAAACCGGCCAGTTTGAAAGACTGCTTCATCAACTTCTCCTCCACTCGGCCGCGACAGGCAGCCGAAAAATGCGCCAACCCAAATTTTGTTCTTTTGCCCAGCTTATGCTCACCACGGCGGCAGCCGCAAGCAGCGTGAAGTGATCTGCAGGCTCAAGAAATCAGTCGATTTGGCCATGCAAACCGCAGGCCAATTTATTTGAACCTTAAAGAAATATTCAAAATCGGCGGCAGTCAGGGCTGCGGCGTTTTGGCTTGCGGTCGGGCGGAAATTCCTTGAAGGTCAAAGGATCGGTGCCGGGGCGGTACGAGATTGTGGATTGCCGGTCTCGTGGCCGCCGCGAGAGCTCCAAGCAGGTAAGATTGCATCATGATTCTCGATTCCGAGACCAAGGCCGTCGAACTTCCCGATGATCACGGTGACGAGCTGCGCCTGTGGCTCCGGCTCCTGACCTGCACCACTCTGATCGAGGGCGAGGTCCGCGGCCGCCTGCGCGAGCGCTTCGACGTTACGCTGCCGCGCTTCGACCTGATGGCCCAGCTCGACAAGGTGCCCGACGGTATGACCCTGTCGGATGTCTCGAAGCGCATGATGGTCTCGAACGGCAACGTCACCGGCCTGGTCGAGCGCCTCGTGGAATCCGGCCACGTCGATCGCCGCACCTCCGACACCGATCGCCGGGTGCAGGTGATCCGGCTCACCAAACTTGGCCGCGCCGAATTCCGCAAGATGGCTGAAGAACACGAGACCTGGATCGCCGAAATCTTCACCGATCTGGCGCCGAAGGATGTTCGTGAGTTGATGCGGTTGCTCGCCAAGACCAAGGCCTCTGCGCAGAAGGCGGCGCAAAAGGCAGCCACCGGCAAGGCGCCATAAAACGCGACGCGGTGACTGCAGTGATCGATCTCGAAGCCGAATACAACAATCGCGCAAAAGTCCCGGAAAGCGCGGCGCTGATCGCCGGCTGGGCGCAGGATGCCAAGGCGTATCGCGACGGCGGCGTCGCCATGCGCGTCATCCCGTATGGCTCAGGAGCGCGGCATACGATCGATTTCTTTCCTGCCGAGGACAAGGGCCCGGTCGTCGTCTTCATTCATGGTGGTTACTGGCAGGCGCTGGATGCCTCGTTCTTCAGCCATCTGGCGCGCGGGCTGAATATCCACGGGATCAGCGTGGCGGTCCCCAGCTACGATTTGTGCCCGAATGTGTCGGTTGCCGACATCATCGCGCAGATGCGTACGGCAACGCGCGAGCTGGCCAAACTAGGCCGGCGGCTTGTCGTATCGGGCCATTCGGCGGGCGGTCATCTCGCCGCCTGCATGCTGGCGACGGACTGGCGCGCACTCGATTCCGCATTGCCGCAAGATCTCATTGCCGGCGCCTATGCGATCTCCGGATTGTTCGATCTGGCGCCGCTGGTGCCGACGTCCATCAACAATGCATTGCATTTGAACGGTACCAGCGCCCGTGAGGTCAGCCCGTTGTTCTGGCCAGTGCCTTCGCGTGGGTGTCTCGATGCGGTGGTCGGTGGCGACGAGGGCGTCGAATACTTGCGGCAGAGCCAAAGCATCGTCGATGCCTGGGGTGCCCATATTCCCGCGCGCTTCGAGGCGCTCCCCGGCGCAAATCATTTTACCGCCGTCGCGCCGCTAGCCGATCCGCAGTCCGCCATGGTGCTGCGGCTGAAGGCGCTGGCCACGCTTTAGGCGTGGTTGCCTAAACAAACTGCGCTAATCGACGTTGTCAGCCGAAAATTTCGGCGTGCCGCAAGACTCTGCAGTTGCGGAAAACTGTTTTAAGTCTAAAATGATATTTGGATGACGTTGCCGGGCATCTGACGTGACGGGAGCATTGCAATGGCCGCTGATACGCAGCTGACAAAGCCTTATACGGCGCATGTTGATACGTTCGCGCGGGACAACATGCCGCCGCCGGAGCAACTGCCGGAGTTTCTGTTCAACCGGCCCGAATTTCATTATCCGCCGCGCATCAATTGCGTTGTGCCGTTTCTCGATCGCTGGGTTGCCGAGGGGCGCGGCGATGCGCCGTGCATGATCGGCCTGAATGAGAGCTACACCTATCGTCAGCTCTATGAGCTCGTGAACAAGATCTGCAACGTGCTGGTGGGCAAGCTTGGGCTCGTCACCGGTGGCCGCGTGCTGCTGCGGTCGGCCAACAATCCGATGATGGTTGCGACCTATCTCGCGATCATCAAGGCCGGCGGTGTCTGTGTGTCGACCATGCCGCTGCTGCGTGCGAAGGAACTGTCCTATCCGCTGCAGAAGGCGAAGATCTCGCTGGCGCTCTGCGACAGCAAGCTCGCCGACGAGATGGAGAAGGCCAAGGCCGTCTCGCCAGAGCTGAAGCGCGTGGTTTATTGGGGCACCGGCGAAGCCGAACTCGATGCACTGATCGCCGAGGCGAGTCCGGAATTCACCGCGGTCGATACCGCCTCGGATGATATCTGCCTGATCGCCTTCACCTCGGGCACGACGGGCGATCCGAAGGGCACCATGCATTTCCATCGCGACATGCTCGCGGTATGCGACGGTTTTGCGCGCAATGTGCTGCGCGCCAGTCCGGAAGATCGCTTCATCGGCTCGGCTCCGCTGGCCTTCACGTTCGGTTTCGGTGGTGTGCTGTTCCCGCTGCATATTGGTGCATCTTTCGTGGTGCTTGAGAAGGCCGGTCCGGACGAGCTGCCACTTGCCGTCGCCAAGCATAAGGTCACGGTTTGCTTCACCGCACCGACCGCCTACCGGGCCATCCTCGGCAAGATTGATCAGTACGATCTCTCGACGCTGCGCAAATGCGTGTCGGCCGGCGAGACGCTGCCGAAGGGCACCTATGATGCATGGCTGAAGGCCACCGGCATCAAGCTGATGGACGGTATCGGCGGCACCGAAATGCTGCACATTTTCATCTGCGCCATCGAAGAAGAAATCCGTCCGGGCTCGACCGGCAAGCCGGTGCCCGGCTATGTCGCCAGGGTCGTTGACGACGAAGGCAACGAAGTGGCGCCCGGCACGCTCGGTCGCCTCGCCGTCAAAGGCCCTACTGGCTGCAAGTATCTCGCCGATCCGCGTCAGGTGAAATTCGTCCAGGATGGATGGAACATTACCGGCGACACCTTCGTGATGGATGATGACGGTTACTTCTGGTACCAGTCGCGCTCCGACGACATGATCGTGTCGGCGGGTTACAATATCGCTGGTCCCGACGTTGAAGCTGCCTTGCTCACCCACGAAGCGGTGGCCGATTGCGGCGTTGTCGGCTGCCCCGATGCCGATCGCGGCATGATCGTGAAGGCGTATGTCGTTCTCGCTGCCGGTCACGCTGCGAGCGACGCGCTGGCGACCGAGCTGCAGAACCACGTGAAGCGCGAGATCGCGCCTTACAAATATCCGCGCGCCATCGAATTCGTGACGCAGCTGCCCAAGACCGAGACCGGCAAGCTGAAGCGCTTTGCGCTTCGCCAGCAGGCCACCGCTGGCGCGTCACCGACTGTTGCCGCATAAGTATGAAGAGCTGTTTTTCAGAGAGGATTGTCTGGTGACTGCACCGAAGGGCCCGACATTGACCGTGGTGCCAAATGCGAAGGGGGATGCCGCAGCATCCGTTTCGCGCGCATTGCAGCCGAGTGGCTGGCCGAAGCCCAAAGGCTATGCCAACGGCATGACGGCAGATGGCCGCATTGTCGTCACAGGTGGCGTGATCGGCTGGGATGCCGAGGAGAAGCTGAAGCCGGATTTCATTTCGCAGGTTCGTCAGGCGCTACAGAACATTTCCGACATTCTCGCGGAAGGTGGCGCGAAGCCTGAGCATCTCGTGCGACTGACCTGGTACGTCGTCGACATGGAAGAATATCTCGGCAATCTGAAAGCGCTCGGTCAGGCCTATCGCGAGATCTTCGGACCGCATTATCCGGCGATGGCATTGGTGCAGGTCGTGCGTCTGGTTGAGCTCGCTGCGCGCGTCGAGATCGAAGCGACTGCGGTGGTGCCGCGTTAAGCGGCGCTACTTGGCCTCGATAAATTCTGTCGGGCTTTTGCCCGTCACTTGCCGGAACGCGTGCGAAAACGCCGAGAAGCTGGCATAGCCGAGATCGGCAGCGAGCTGCTTCACCGATGCGTTGCGGTTCATCGACAGTCGTTGGATCGCCTCTGCGACCCGCGCGCGCTGACACCAGCTCTTGAAGCTCAATTGCGTCTCTGCCGCAAACAACCGCGACAAAGTGCGCGCCGACGTGCCGACGGTGCGCGCCAGTGTTTCGATCTCGTGCGTTTGCGTCGGATCGGCCAGCACGATCTCCGCGGCACGGCGGCAGCGCGGCTCCTGCGGGAGCGGCATGAATGTCGCGGGATCGCCGGCCTGATGCAATTCGAGCATGGCAATCTCGATCAACAACTGATTGCGCGCGACGTCGTCGCGCCCATCGAATAGTGCCAGGATCGACTCGTGCAACAGGCGCGATACGCGAACCACGAACTCCGCTGCGAGATCGCTATTGCGTCGATCCCGCGCAAGCCAGTCCACGTTGAAATACAGCGAGCGCATCTCGATGTCGGCCAGAACGTCGATGGCGTGGGGCAGGTGGGCCGGCACCCAGACCGCGCGGTCCGGAGGCACCAGCCAGCGGCCCTTCGGGGTCGTCACCTGCATGGTGCCCGCAGCGGCGAACACGAGTTGCGCTTCGCGATGGGCGTGGGTGTCCAGCCGGATGCCCTTGGGGTAGCGCGTCGCCAGGATATGGACGCCGTCGGTAGCCGGGCGCCGCCGCTCGGATAAGTCCAGGATTGGCGGTTCTGCGACATTCATTGGCAACATCCCGTTAGAGCAAGCTCATATAACGGCATTCCAAGGTTGCCAAGGAATCGATTCATGAACGTCCCCAGCCGGGTCATCACCCTCGTTAATATCGCCCATTTCATCGACCATTACGCGATGCTGATCTTTGCGGCCGCTGTGCTCGTGATGGGGCCGACCATGAACATGACCTATACCGAGCTGCTGCCCTATGCGACGCCCGGCTTCATGGCTTTCGGAGCTGGATCGCTGGTCACCGGCTGGCTCGGCGATCGGTGGAGCCGCCGCCACATGATGGTGATCTTCTTCTACGGCATCGGCCTGTCCATGATGGCTGTGGGTCTGGTGCAGACGCCGCTGCAGCTCGGTGCAGCGCTGTTCTCGGTCGGTCTGTTCGCGTCGATCTATCATCCGGTTGGTACGGCGATGATCGTCTCCTATGCCGACAAGCTCGGCAGTGCCATGGGCATTAACGGGGTGTTCGGCAATTTCGGCGTGGCGTCTTCCGCACTGATCACCGGCGTACTCGGTCAGTTTCTCGGCTGGCGCTGGGCCTTCATCATTCCCGGCCTTGTGACCATCGCTGCGGGCGTCGTCTTCATGCGCGAGGTCGCGCACGAGGATCGCTCGGGCTTCAAACAGGCCGCGGCGCAGGCGCGTGTTGCAAAGTCCGACATGTGGCGCGTGATCCTTGCGCTGCTGGTCACGGTGGTCGCGATCTCCACTGTCTTCAACGCCATCACCGTCGCACTGCCAAAACTGTTTGCCGAGCGTCTGTCCGATATGACGGACAGCCCGGCATTGCTCGGCATCATTGCCGCTTGCGTCTACGTCTTTGGCGCGGCCACCCAGTACAACATCGGCAAGCTGATCGATAAGCACTCGCTGAGGGCGGTGAGCATTCCGTTGTCGCTGGTGCTCGCGCCGTTCCTGTATTTCGCAGCGTCGCAGTCGAATATCTCGCTGATTGTCGTCGCGATCGGAATCATCGTGGGTCTGTTCGGGCAGATCACCGTCAATGAGGCGATCGTCGGCAAGTATACAAGCGAGGAGTGGCGGTCGCGCGCTTATGCCGTGCGCTACTTCGTCGGCTTCACCGCGGCCGGTGCCTCGGTCGGCCTGGTCGCATGGTTGTACGAGCAGGGCGGCTTCATCATGATGCTGCACGCCTTTGCCGCCTTGTCGGCGCTGGTGATCGTCGCCGCACTGATTTTGCCGCGGGAGTTGCCGCCAGCAAAAGCGCCTGTGACGTAAAACCCCTCGCACTGGCGAGCAGTACGGGACCGTTCTAGTTGGGCGGTGACTGGCGCGGGCTGCTGTGTTGGCGGGCGCCTCGGTTTCGTACGCGCGCGTATCGCTGTCGCAACGCTGGAGATGATAGGGCTGCCCGCTGCGGCGCTAGCGGAGGCGGGACGGGCCAGCCGCGAGTCCAATTGATCCCGGACCAGGATGCCTGACTAATCCATAAACAAGGCCGGCACGAATGCCGGCCTTGATGCGTAGTATACCCGGTAAAAAATCGTGCCGTCGTCAATACACGGTCCGCCGAAGCGGTAATAGGAAACCGCTGTCATGCTGCTGGTGCAGCCGCTAAGCAATTGCCCAGCATCGACCTAGGTTATTCCTGCGACATCCGCGTCACCAATTCGGGTGAGGCGCCCGACTATTTGTATACAACGCCGGGTTTCAGGAATTGACGTGCACGAAGTCACGGAGCAACGGGTAAATCTCGTTGTTCCAACGGCGTCCGCTGAATACACCGTAATGGCCCACACCGGCCTGCATGTGATGGACTTTGCGATAGGCGCGGACGCCGGTGCATAGATCCTGGGCTGCCAAAGTCTGGCCGATCGAGCAGATATCGTCCTTCTCACCTTCGACGGTCATCAGCCCCATGCGCTTGATCGATGCGCAGTTCACGGTCCGGCCTTTGTAGGTCAGCTTGCCCTGCGGCAACAGATGCTCCTGAAACACGTCGCGGATGGTGTCGATATAGAACTCTCCCGGTAGATCCATCACGGCGAAATATTCGTCGTAGAACGTCTTGATGACGTCCGCCTTCTCGGTCTCGCCCTTGGCGAGATGATCGGCAAGATCGATATGCGATTTGATGTGCCGCTCGAGATTCATCGAGACGAATGCAGTCAACTGAATGAAGCCGGGATAGACTTGCCGGAACGCGCCTTTGCACTGGAACGGCACGTAGTTGATCATGTTCTCTTCAAACCACTTCAACGGCTTGCTCTTGGCGAAGTCGTTGACCTTGGTCGGCTGAATGCGCGTATCGATCGGGCCGGCCATCAGCGTCAGGCTTGCCGGGCGGGCCGGATGATTGTCCTCCGACATGATAGCTGCTGCAGCCAGCGCCGACACGGAGGGCTGGCAGATCGCGACCATATGCGAACGCGGGCCGAGCTCATTCATGAATGTGATCAGGTGTTCGGTATATTCGTCGAGACCGAACCTGCCCTGGTTGAGCGGGATATCTCGCGGATTGTGCCAGTCGGTGATATAGACGTCGTGATCCTGCAGTAGCGTTTTCACCGTGCCGCGCAACAGCGTCGCGAAATGTCCGGACATCGGCGCCACGAGCAATATGCGCGGCTGGGCCGGTGCGTTTTCTTTCTTGAAGTGGAGGAGCGAGCCGAATGGCGTCTTGAAGACCACTTCCTCGGTGACGTCATGCTCGCTGTTGCCGATCACCACCTTGCCGATATCGAATTCGGGCCGATGATAAGTGAGGGTGGAGCGCGAGATCAGCTCAAGCGCGGCCGCGAGGCGACCGAATAGTTTTTCCGATGTGCCGGCCGGGACGAGATTGAGATACTTCAATGCGGCAGACGCACCGGTGCGCCAAGGTGCTGTCAGATCCATATGGTTCTGGTAGGCCTGATACATCATTGACATCATCCGGAGCTATCCCTGCTTCGTTGCTATGCAATATTGAAGCCAGAGAAGAGTCAATTCGTCTGGAAAACTGGCATGTGGTTTGCTGAACAAAATCAGAGCAGCCCAAGCCGCGGGCAATGCTCCGATTCGGGCGTAAGGGGATCAAGTCATGGCCAAGGCGACACTTACACTGAGCAGCAAGAACTACTCGTCGTGGTCGTTGCGGGGGTGGTTGCTGACCAAGTTCTCCGGCCTCGACTTCGACGAGATCATCACCGCCCCGGACGATGCATCGGCCAAGGCGGAGATTCTCCTGCTGTCGTCGTCGATCCTGGTGCCGTGTCTGCGCCATGAGGGCGCGGTAGTTTGGGATACGTTGGCAATCGCCGAATATCTCAACGAAATCATGCCGGAAGCAGGACTTTTACCGCCCGATCGCATTATGCGGGCCCATTGCCGCTCGATTTCCGGCGAGATCCACTCAGGCTTTACGACGCTGCGGGCGTCATTGCCGGTCAACCTGAAGGGGCACTTTCCGAACTTCAAGATCTGGTCGAGGGCGCAAGCCGATATCGACCGCATCTGCACGATCTGGCGCGAGTGCCTCGCGAAGTCCGGTGGACCATTCCTGTTCGGCCAGCGCAGCATGGCCGACGCCATGTACGCGCCAGTGGTAACGCGCTTTATGACCTATGATGTGAAGCTCGACCCGCAGCTGTCGGCCTATGCGAATATGGTGATGAACCTGCCGGAAATGCAGGAATGGATTGCCGCGGCCAGGTTGGAGCCGGCCGATATCGAGGAGCTCGAGGTCGAATACTAGGCCTCGGGCGGCTTACAGATCGGGCAGGGCTTGCTCAACTTGTACCCAGAAATTGTAGGCCATCGCCGCGTCTCCGCGTGATTTGAGCCTCAAATCCGTCGCCGGGTATCTCAATTGGTATCAAAACGCCTGCGCGAACCGCTGGCGCGATTTTCGCATAGCAGCAATTTCTCGCGAGCCGCATTGCGTTGGCTGCCGATCGATTGCGCGCCAATCCCAGTTCGGTCCTCGGGTGTTTGTTTGAACACGTTGGAGGGTCCCATGAATGTACATGCTGCGATCGACCTCAAAGAGCCTGGGCTTACGCGCCCGTCTGGTGATCCTCTCCGCCTGAATCACGGGGATTTCGTAGCCATCGATCGCCACAAGGACACGACATACGAGGCAACCTATCGCCCGCAGGCGCTCTATAGCCGCGCCAATGAGGGCTTTCACGCCAACAACGAAACCTTCCTTCTCCATGAAGTGGCGACCAATCTGCCGATCTATCGCGAAGATACTGGCCCCACCGATTTCCATCTTCACCTGCCACCAGGCGGCTTCCAGCTCGTGCTGGTCACCTCGGGCATGTTCACCTTCGATTACGACGGGCGCTTCTATAATGTCGGCCCTGGCGCAGTGATGCTGCAAAGCGCGATCGTTCATCGTCAGCTGTTTTACACCTGGTCGGGATTGTCTACCGAGGAGAACCTGAAGACGCCGCAGACGGTCGTGCCCGATGCACTCTCCATGGGCTACTCCGGCAAGTTTCTCGAAGCCTTCGTGACCGATCCGACCACCTTCCCGAACCCGACGATCGTAGGCCCCGATCAGATCAACGAAGCCGAGACACCTCGTATGGCCTGGACTCACGCGATGCACGATCGCCCTGAAGATGGAGGCTTCTGGCTTCAGGATCCGCTGGCGCTGGATGCGCTCTTCAAGCCGCTGACTGACGGTGTCGTCAAATCGGCCATGCCTGTTTACGTGCGGGATATCGGAATCGAGATTCCGAGCGGTCATCTTGTTACGGGTCACATCATCGCAACCGACCCGCATGGCAAATCCCTCCTGCCGAAGAGCACCTCGGGAGTGGACGCCGCCTCTTTCGCAAAAGGCGAAGTCGTCATCTATCGCGTCATTCGCGGTACGGCCGAATTCGGGGATAGTGCGGGGAAGACATTCGAACTTGCGGCCGGTGATGTAGTGACGGCGGGCAAGAATTCGACCAGCCTCATCGGGATGAGCGAAAATACGCAAGTCCTCCGGCTGGGCCTTCTGAAGGGTATGGAGAAGCTCCGCAGCTGGACGCCGTCCCAACGAGACGAAATCGACGGCTTGGCGGCCAAGATCATCACACGGAAGGACATTCGCCCGCTGCGAACCGAAGGCAAGCCGGTCGGGTATCTATACGCGTAGACGCCGGCCGGCGCAGCGCGCCGCCGGCACTCCAAAACAGGGAAGCGGCCATCACGCCGTACGTGGCCGCCGCCATCCGACCACGCGTGCCTCGACCATGCTGCCGGTCTCGGCATTGCGCCATTCGCCATCGACGAACCGGCAAGCGAAGGGCAGCTGATAGGTGCCGCTGTGGTCCTCGCACAGCACTTGCACCGTCTGATGAGGCTCAGGATCACCCTGACCATCGAATTCAGCCAGCCGTCGTTCACGCGTCGCCATGAGATGCTCCGGTCCAAGGAACGGGCGGACATCTTCTTCGTTCCCATCACGCCTGGTTGACAGCCGGGGCCCAGAACCGCTTGGTCTGGCTGTATGACGGGAACGATGGGGGAAACGATGCGCGGCCGAACAATCCTTGCGATGACATTGCTGACTATTTTGGGCGCCGCCAAGGCGCAGGCGCAGGATGTGCCGGGAATCGAGATCTGCACGGTCGAAAAGACCATGGAGCGCCGGACCAGCTGCCTGCAAAGCAATGTCAATTTCCTGCAGCAGACGCTGGGCAAGCTGCGCCTGGATCAGCAACAGCGGCTGGATGCGGCCAATCGGCAGGTGGAAGCGCTGAAGGCGACGGTCGCAGCTCTGCAGAAGACGGTAGAGGACTTGCAGGCGGCGCAGAAGAAGCCAGCGCCGGCTGCGAAGGATGCTCCGGCCGCCGCGAAGGATGCGCCCGCGCCGGCGTCCAAGGACGCTGCGAAGTAGGCCGCGTTACTCGCTGCTCAGCACAGGCCCGAACAGTTCCCAACGCTCGCCCTTGAAGCGCATCATCTGCAATTGCTGCAGCGGGCTGTAGTCGGTGGGGCTTGTCTTGACGCGGGTGCCGGGCAGGAAGATGCCGACCTCATAATCGAGGCTGGTGGCCTGTTTCATCACGTTCTCCCGCGTGAGCGTATCACCGCAATGTTCGAGAATATGCGCCAGCGTGCGCGCGATGCCGAAGCCATACAGCGTGTAGATGTCGTTCTTGTCGCCGTCCGGATAATACTTGTCCATGAAGGCAAGCCATTCCTTGATGGTGGGATCATCCTTCCACTGTGGATCGGTAGGGTCCTTCATATAGGCCGCGCTGATCACGCCCTGCGCATTGTCGAAGCCAGCCGGTTTGATCACCGAGCCGACCGATTGCGACACATTGACCAGCATCTGCACTGGCTTCCAGTTCAGCTCGGCCACCTTCTTGATCGCCTGCGCGGCGAATTTCGGCGAGGCGATGTTCAGGAACACGTCGGGATTGGCGGTTCTGATCTGGACGATTTGCGAATCCACCGTGGGTGAGCTGGTCTCGAAGCTCGCCTGCACCGTGATCATCTTGTCGGCCTTGTCGCCGAGCCCCTCACGTACGCCGCTGAAATAGTCCTTTCCCATATCGTCGTTCTGGAACAGCACGCCGATCTTCGCATCGGGATGGTTCTTCAGGATCCATGCAGCCCAGATGCGCCCCTCATTGTGGTAGCTGGGCGACCAGCCCATGGTCCACGGGAAGTGCTTGGGGTCGGCCCATTTCGAGGCGCCGGACGATACGAAGAGATGCGGCACCTTCTTGATGTTCATGTATTTCTGGATCGCAGAATTGGTCGCGGTGCCCAGCGGGTTGAACAACAGCAATACTTCGTCGCTCTCAACCAGCTTGCGCGCCTGTTCCACCGTCTTCGGCGGCGAGTAGGCATCGTCATAGCTGATGAAATTGATCTTGCGGCCGTTGATGCCGCCTTGGTCGTTCAGCATCCTGAAATAGGCCGCTTCTGATTTTCCGATCGAGGCATAGGATGAAGCCGGCCCACTATAGGGCATGATGTTACCGACCTTGATCTCGGTATCACTGGCTCCCGGATCGTATTTCTTCTGTGCGTGAGATGGCGTGGCAAGCGCGCCGAGCATGAGCGCGGAAAGCGCGAGAGACGTCACGCGGGGCAGTGTCTTGAGCATCGTTTCCTCTGACGTTTTGTATGTCCGCGGTGTGGTCCATCTGGGTGGACATCGATCGCCACGACTTGCGCCGAGTATGCACGATTGAGGAGAGGGAGCCAGCAACGAGAGCGCGTGGCTCAGCGCGTGTGCGTCCCCTCTGGTGCCGGAGAGGGGACGCCGGAGCGTATCGCTTACGAGTTCTTCTCACCCGACATCAGCGGACCGAACAGCTCCCAGCTTTCGCCCTTGAACCGCTGCATCTGAAGCTGTTCCAGCGGGCTGAAGTCGGTCGGGCTGGTCTTGATCTTGGTGCCCGGCAGATAGATGCCGATCTCCATGTTGAGATTGGCGGCCTGCTTCATGATGTTCTCGCGGGTGAGGTCATCGCCGCATTGCTTGAGCACCTGGACGATGCCCTGCGACACGCCGTAGCCGAACACGGTAGCGCCGTCTTCCTTGTCGCCCTCGGGATAGTACCTGTCCATGAAGGCCGACCATTCCAGCATGCCGGGATCGTTCTTCCATGTCGGATCCTTGGGATCCTTCATGTAGGCCGCGCTGAGCACGTCCTGCGAGTTGGCATAGCCCGCGGGCTTCATCACGCTGCCCACCGATGCCGAGACATTGGTGACGATATGAACGGGCTTCCAGCCCATCTCGCCGACCTTCTTGATGGCCTGTGCAGCGAATTTCGGCGTGGCGATGTTGATGAAGACGTCGGGGTTGGCTGCCTTGATCTGCACGATCTGCGAATCCACCGTCGGCGACGCGGTCTCGTAAGGTACTTCACTGACGATGTAGTCCTTGGCCTTGTCGCCGAACCCCTCGTGCAGTCCGATGATGTAATCCTTGCCGAAGTCGTCATTGGCGTAGAGCACGCCGACTTTCTTGCCGGGATGATTCTTCATGATGTATTGCGCGTAGATGCGCGCCTCGGCCTGGTAGCTCGGCTGCCAGCCCATGGTCCACGGGAAGTTCTTCGGATCGGCCCATTTCGCGGCGCCCGTGGAGACGAACAGCTGCGGCACCTTCTTGGTGTTCATGTATTTTTGGATTGCCGTATTTCCCGGCGTGCCCAGCGGGTTCATGATGAACAGCACTTCGTCATTCTCGACCAGTTTGCGCGCTTGCTCCACTGTCTTCGGCGGGCTGTAGCCGTCGTCATAGCTGATGAAGGTGATCTTGCGGCCATTGATGCCGCCTTTCTCGTTGATCATCTTGAAATAGGCAGCCTCGGTTTTTCCGATGGTCGCATAGGAGGAAGCCGGGCCGCTATACGGCATGATGTTGCCGATCTTGATTTCGGTGTCGGTGGCGCCGGTGTCGTATTTCTTCTGGGCATGGCTCGCAGTGGATGTAAGGGCGACGACAACGCTGGCGAGCAAAGTTGCGCGCAGAAATTTCCAGTCATGCTGCATGGTCAAGTGTCCTCCCTGTGGTTCGATCAACCGCATCGGCCCGTCTACGCAGGTTTTATGATGCGGCTCGAATGCCGGGAGTATGCACCAAGCCTTGAAGTTGGAAAGCTGGCTCAATCAGTAAAGCATGACGCGGCGCACAACGCCGCGTCATATGTTTGTGCGTCGCGCTCAGTTGCCGGTGAATTTGGCTGGGCGCTTCTCAAGAAACGACGCCATGCCTTCGCGGAAATCCGCTGTGCGAAACAGCGGCAGCAACTGCAGGAACACGTGATGGACGTGGTCGCCAAAGCTCTCGGACAGACCGGAGCGCATCATGCGTTTGGCTGCCTGCACTGCGAGGGGCGCATTGGCGGCGATCTCAGCCGCGACGGCATTGGCGCGTGTCATCAATTCGGCATCGGGCACCACCTCGTTGGCGAGGCCCATCGCGAGACTCTCGCGTGCTGACAGTGTGCGGCCGGTGAAGATCAGTTCGGCTGCCTTCGCCCAGCCGATCATGCGTGGGAGAAACCAGGTACCGCCGGATTCCGGCACCACGCCGCGCTTGACGAAGGCGGCCGCGAATTTTGCGCTCTCTGCCATGATGCGCATGTCGCAGCCGAGTGCGACGTCCATGCCATAGCCGGCGGCAGCACCATTCATGGCGCAGATCGTCGGCTTCTCCATGTTGAACATCACGATCGGAGGCGCGGTCTTGAGGTCGAGCGTGGTGCGGCTGTTGTTGGCGTCGTTGGCGGAGCCGATGCCGGTGCCCTTGGTGGCGCTGGCCATGTCGAGCCCGGCGCAGAAGGCGCGACCGGCGGCGGTCAGGATAACCACGCGCACGTCCGTATCGGCGTCCGCTTTCAGGAACATCTCGCTGAGCTGCGACAGCATCTTGCGTGAGATCGTGTTCAACCGTTGCGGGCGGTTGAGCGTGACGGTCGCGATGCCATCGGCGACAGAGTAGAGCACTTCGTCATCGGCTTCAGGCGCAGCTGCGGTGTCGGTCGGCATCGTGTTTCCTCAGGCTTTTCGCGTTATCATTGGTTGCAGCTAAAGCCGAATGGAAATTCCACGCAAGTGGCCATGCATTTGCGCGGCTTGGCAGCGCGGGACATGTTTGCTCTACTTTGGTCACGCTGCGTCACCCGCCAAAGGCGCCACAACAAACCAAGAAAATGTCAGGGAGTTTCCATGTCCAGCCCCAACATCCGTGTCCTCGCCACCGATCTCGCATTTCCCGAAGGCCCGGTGGTGATGCCGGACGGCTCCGTCGTCCTGGTTGAAATCCGCGCGCAGCAACTGACGCGGGTCTGGCCCGATGGCCGCAAGGAAGTGGTGGCGAAAATTCCCGGCGGCCCGAATGGCGCCGCGCTCGGCCCGGACGGCAAGATGTATCTCTGCAACAATGGCGGTTTCAGCTGGGCGCCGTCGCGCGGGGCCATCATGCCCGGCGCGCCGGAGCCGCACGAATATATCGGTGGCTCGATCC
This sequence comes from Tardiphaga sp. GW822-FHT04G09, assembly GCF_058800725.1. Classification (NCBI taxonomy): domain Bacteria; kingdom Pseudomonadati; phylum Pseudomonadota; class Alphaproteobacteria; order Hyphomicrobiales; family Nitrobacteraceae; genus Tardiphaga; species Tardiphaga sp. GW822-FHT04G09. The sequence goes on from NZ_JBXAMO010000016.1 coordinate 103,278, forward strand.
AGCGCGTCGATCTTTCCACCGGCAAGGTCGAAACCCTGTTCGACAAATGCGGCGCACATCCGTTGAAGGGGCCGAACGACCTGGTGTTCGACAAGCAGGGCGGGCTCTGGTTCACCGATCTCGGCAAACGGCGGCACCGCGACATGGATGTCGGCGCGTTCTATTACATGAAGCCGGGTGCCACGGAGGTGGTCGAAGGCCATTTCGGCATGCTGCCGGCCAACGGCATCGGTCTGTCGCCCGATGAGAAGACCGTCTATGTGGCCGAGACGCCGACCGCGCGGCTGTGGGCCTTTGATATTGGCGCACCCGGCGAGGTGAAGCCGGCTGACGTGATCTATCGCGGCGAGCGTGGCCGTCCCATCGCGGGCCTCGGCGGTTATCAGATGTTCGATTCTCTCGCGGTCGAAGCCTCCGGCAATGTCTGCGTTGCAACGCTGGTCAGCGGATGCATCTCGGTGATTGCGCCAGATGGAAAATTGGTGGAACAGATACAAACCGGCGACCGCGTCACCACGAATATCGCATTCGGCGGACCCGAGTTGAAGACGGCCTACATCACGCTGTCGGGCAAGGGTGAGCTGATCGCCATGGACTGGCCGCGCGGTGGATTGCCGCTCAACTTCCTCAATAAGTAGAACGAAGGATCATCGATGCCGTGGCTTGAACCTGTAACGCTCTCTGGCCCTCACGCCCGGCTCGAACCCCTTGCGAAAGATCACTGCGATGGCCTGATCGAGGCCGCCCGGTCAGGCGACCTCTCGAAGATCTGGTACACGGCGATCCCGACGCCCGACAAGATGAGCGCCGAGATCGACCGTCGGCTGGCTCTGCAGGCATCAGGCGCGATGCTGCCATTCACGGTGAAGGATGCCGATGGCAAGATCGCCGGCATGACCACTTACATGAATGTCGATGCCGCCAACCGCCGGGTCGAGATCGGCTCGACCTGGTACGGCAAATGGGTCCAGCGCACCGCGCTCAACACGCAATGCAAGTTGCTGTTGCTCGGCCATGCTTTCGAGAAGCTGGATTGCATCGCGGTGGAATTCCGCACGCACTTCTTCAACCACCAGTCCCGCCGCGCCATCGAGCGCCTCGGGGCCAAGCAGGACGGTATCCTGCGCAACCACCAGATCGCGCCGAACGGCACGCTGCGCGATACGGTTGTCTACAGCATCATCCCCGGCGAATGGCCGACGGTGAAGGCGCATCTGACCTATCAGCTGGATGAGAAGCCGCGTTAGTAGAGTGCACTCCGGCGTCGGGATCTGTTCGCTGAACAGCACGCGATAGATGATCGGCGCCACCACATGGTCGATGACCTCGTCGATATCGAACGGCGTCTCGCCGCGTGCCTTGGCGCGCGCGTTGATGGTGGTGAGGTGATCGCAGGTGAAGCCGGCACAGGCGCCGGGCAGGCCCTGGCGCGACGTCGACAATACGTCCCGCATCAGCGCCTGGCCGACGGGGGACGACATCTCTTCGGCATATTGCTCGATGAAAGCGCGCAGGTCGCTTTCGACCGCACCGGTGTCGTCGGGATCGGCGATCGGCCGCAGTCGCGCCACGGCGACGTCGGCAAGCAGCGCGGACAGATCGCCCCAGCGCCGATAAATGGTCGAAGGTGTCACGCCAGCCTCGGCAGCGATCTGCGGCACGGTGATCTGGTTTCGGGTGGAAAGTGCCCCCAATTTGCGGACAGCATCATGCACAGCGCTCTGTATCCGCGCGCTGCGTCCACCGATCCGGACCCGTTCCTTCACTGTCACGTCATTCTCCGGCAATCGCAGCATGCACAAGAAACCCGAGATTCTTAACGCAAAATATTTGCATTAAGGCCTGGGCCAACCTAGATGCCTAATGCAATTATTTAGCTTTTAGGAACGAGCCATGCAAGGCAGCGCCGAAAAGACCTGTGTTTCCAATGCTCAAGCTCTGCCCGGCAGAGCCGGTTGGGTGCTGAAACCGTCCGCCATGACGGCCTTCAGTTTCGTCGGGGCCGCGCTGGTCGCGGCCAGCAGCAGCGCCGTCACGCCGCTATACCGGCTCTACCAGCAGTCCATGCACCTCTCGCCGCTGATGATCACGCTGGTGTTCGCGGTCTACGCGATCAGCCTGCTGGCAGCGTTGCTGACGGTCGGTGGCCTGTCGGATTATGTCGGGCGCCGTCCGGTCATTCTCGGCGGTCTGTTGCTGAATGCGATCGCGATGATCCTGTTCTCCTATGCCAGTGACGTCGGGCAACTGATCCTGGCGCGGGCGGTGCAGGGCCTGTGCGTCGGCACGGCGACCACCGCGCTCGGCGCGGCAATCCTCGACACCGACCGCAAGCGTGGACCCTTGCTTAACAGTGTCACCGCCTTTCTTGGCCTGATGGTCGGCGCACTCGGTGCGGCGGCGCTGGTAACTTTCGCGCCTGATCCGCTGCATCTCGTCTACGAGGTGCTGTTCGGACTGACGGCCCTGATGATGGTGCTGCTGTTCGTGATGCCCGAGACCGTTTCGCGCAAGACTGGCGCGCTCGCATCGCTGCGGCCGAATGTGCGCGTGCCCAGCCAGTCGCGGGCCGCGCTGTTGCGTGTCGCGCCGGCCACGACCGCTACCTGGGCGCTGGGTGGCTTCTATCTGTCGCTGATGCCAACCGTGGTGGCGACGACCATGGGCGTGAGCGCGCCGTGGGTCGGCGGCGTCGTCGTAGCGACGCTCATGCTGTCCGCAGCGCTGACCGTTGGTGCTCTCCGACAGTTGCCGGCGCGGCGGCTGCTGTTGCTGGGCACTGCCGCACTCTCGCTGGGTGTTGCCGTCTCGCTGCTCGGCATCTGGCAGCACAGCGTGGCCGCTTTGTTTGTCGGTGCTGTAATCGCGGGGTTTGGTTTCGGTGCGTCATTCGCCGGTTCGCTGAGCACCTTGCTGCCGACGGCCGAAGCGCATCAACGCGCCGGCCTGCTGGCGACGTTCTATGTGCTGTCCTATCTGGCATTCAGCCTGCCGGCGCTGGCTGCCGGCTTGACGGTGCCATATGCCGGACTGGATGTCGTCGCCTATGTTTATGGCGCGATCGTCATCCTGCTCGCCATCGTTTCGATGATCGCATCGCTGCGCAGTGCGCGCTGACGCTCAGCTAGCGTCAGGCTGATACAGCGTATCCACGGTCACCGTGCCGACGACACGCGAGACGCACGGGCAGATCTTTGCATTGCCCTGTTTCTGGTGGTCGCTGAAGAACACATCGCGATGATCGATCTCGCCGTCGACGGCGACAACATCGATGGCGCAGACGCCGCATTCGCCGCGCTGGCAATCCGACATCACCTCATGTCCGGCATCATTCAGCGCGTCGAGCATCGAGCGGTTCTGCGGCACAACGATCTCGGCGCCGGAGCCTTTCAGTCGCACGCGGAATTCCGCAGTTGGCAACAGGCCGCTTGACCCGAAGGTCTCGTAGCGCAGGTCGGCCGGTGCACGGCCTGCGCTGTTCCAGGCATGCCGCGCGGCTTCCAGCATCCGCATTGGGCCGCACATGATCGCGATGGCGTCGGCGGGGAGGGCGCCAAATGTGGCATCGAGGTCCAGTCGCGCAGCTTCATCGCTGGCGTGAACGCTTAATCGATCGCCCAGCAGCGCACCCATCTCGTCGAGATATGCGGCGTCCTGGCGGGACCGGACGGCATAATGCAGACGCACGTCGACAGATCGCTTGCGCAGCGCATGGGCAATGCCGGTGATTGGCGTGATGCCGATGCCGCCGGCGATCAGGCAATAGGTCTTGCGGGCCCAATCGATGTCGAACAGCGACGATGGGCTGGAGATTTCCAGCCGTCCACCAGGCTGCAATGGCCACATCGCCTGCGAGCCGCCGCGGCTATCTGGGGCCAGCCGTACAGCGATGCGCAGCGTGTCACTCGCGCGTTCGCCGACCAGCGAATAGGACCGCGTCTGCGGTTGCCCGTCGATCAGGAGATTGACGTTGATGTGGCTGCCCGGCGGATAGGGCGTCAACGGCACGTCCGGTCGCAGCGTGATCTCGCGGATGCCCCGCGTCACATCGCGGACGGCATCGACGCTGCACCACATCCAGTGTTCTGCAAAACGCATGATGTGTCTCCCTTAGTCCGTTTGCGCAGATGTCAGCAGCGCCAGCGCCGGCAGCAAATCGAGATGCGTGCGATTGCGCAAAGCGAGCCGCAGATTGCGCACGGCCAGCCGCGCATGTTCGCGCATCACGGCTTCGGCGCGGGCGCCCTCGCGGTTCTCGATAGCGTCGACGACGATGCGGTGATGCTCCTGCGCGATGAGGAGAATATTGTGCGCCTCCGGCAGCGCCGACTGTGCCATCACGAAGGCGCTCGGCGACGCGAAGGGCATTGCCGAGACACGATCGATCTGCCGGATCACCGGCGCGCTGCCGGAGAGATCGGTCAGCAGCGCATGGAAGCGCGCATTCATGGTGACATAGGCCGAGAAGGCCTCGACCGAGATCGGATCCTGCCGCACCAGCTGATCCAGATCGGACAGACATTCCTTGAGCGGCTCGAGATTGCGCGCGCTGGCACCGCGCTCGGCGGCGAAGCGCGCGGCGAGGCCTTCCAGCGTGCCGCGCAGCTCGATGGAATCGAGGATGTCGCGTTCGGAAAATGCCTTCACCATGAAGCCGCCGGACGGGATCGCCTGCAGCAGGCCTTCGTCTTCCAGGCGCACCAGTGCGAGGCGCACCGGCGTGCGCGACACGCTGGTGATCTCCACAGCCTGCAGCTCGCTGATGCGTTCGCCCGGGCGCAGCGTGCCGGACAGGATCATGTCGCGCAGGGCCAGCTGCGCGCGGACGGTCTGCGAGACGGAGCGTTCGGATTCGCTCACGGTCTCACTCCGCTGCCTGCAGTGTGGGCGACGTAGTTTCCTTCGCCACCATGCGGTCGATCACACGCCGGCACCACATGGCGCCGGCATCGATATTGAGATTGTAGAACACGCGGTCGGGATTCTCGTTCATCGCTTTCTGCTGCGCTTCGAGAATGATCTCGTCCTCGCGGAAAATACCCGCAACGCCTTCGCGGATTTCCGTTGTGATCTTCTGCTCGGTGATGCGGTGGTTGCGCACGAAGGCCCAGAAATAGTGGCAGGTGGTCTCGGTTTCCGGCGTCATGGTGTTGAGCACGAAGCCGTTGACGCCCTGCGAGCGATCGCCTTCCGGCGCGCCCGTGCCAGCGGGCGCCACGCCGACATCGATATTCACCGTGCTCGGCGCCTGGAAGTGGATGATCTGCCACCGATCGACCGGGCCGGGCTTGCGCAACTGCGCGGCCCAGAATGGCGGCGCCTCGATGCCCTTCATCCAGCGCGTCACCGTCACGGTCTTGTCGCCATGGGTGACATCGAACGGCGCTTCGGCGACGTCGTCCTGGCCGATACTGGAGCCGTGCACGAAGGTCTCGTGGGTGAGATCCATCAGATTGTCGACCACGAGGCGGTAGTCGCACTTCGCATGGATCGTCTTGCCGTCGCCGGCCCATAGCGGATCGTCGTTCCAGTGCATGTCCGGCACCAAAGCGGGATCGGCCAGCGCGGGGTCGCCCATCCACAGCCAGATGAAGCGATGCCGCTCGACCACGGGATAGGAGCGCACGCAGGCGGAGGGATTGATGGTCTCCTGCGAGGGCATGAAGGTGCAGCGACCCTGCGCATTGTATTTCAGCCCGTGATAGCCGCAGACCACCGTGTCGCCTTCCAGTCGGCCCTTGGAGAGCGGCACCAGCCGGTGCCAGCAGGCGTCTTCCAGCGCGCTGACGCCGCCATCGGAGCGTCGGTAGATCACCACATGCTTCCCGCAGATCGTGCGCGGGAACAGCTGGTGTTTGATGTCGGCGTCCCAAGCGGCGGCGTACCAGGCGTTCAGCGGGAATGAAGCGGGCATCGTATTCCTCCATGGCGCAATTCTTGAGTCCTGCCTGTATACAGGATCAGCGTTTGGAGGGACGATATCTCAAGAATTCGGGGATGAGAACTGATTTATGTATACCGAATTTGGGTATAATTCAAAAAATAGGTACTAAAAAACCGCCTCTAAGGGCGGTTTTCCGTGAGGGCTGTATACCTCGATGGCCGGCTCAGACTTCCCGGCGGTTCAAGAACGCCAACCGCTCGAACAGGTGCACGTCCTGCTCGTTCTTCAGCAGCGCGCCATGCAGCGGCGGGATCAGCTTGCGCGGGTCACGCTCCCGCAGCATCTCCGGCGACATGTCTTCATTGACCAGCAGCTTCAGCCAGTCGAGCAGCTCCGACGTCGACGGCTTCTTCTTGAGACCGGGCACGTCGCGGACCTCGAAGAAAATACGCATCGCTTCGGAGACGAGGCGATGCTTGATGCCGGGGAAGTGGACCTCGACGATCTGGTTCATGGTGTCGATGTCGGGGAACTTGATGTAGTGGAAGAAGCAACGGCGCAGGAACGCGTCGGGTAATTCCTTCTCGTTGTTTGAGGTGATCATCACGATCGGGCGCTTCGCCGCCTTGATGGTCTCGCCGGTCTCATAGACATGGAATTCCATGCGGTCGAGTTCGAGCAGCAGATCGTTCGGGAATTCGATATCAGCCTTGTCGATTTCGTCGATCAGCAGCACCGGTCGCTCGGCGTGGGTAAAGGCTTCCCATAGCTTGCCGCGCTTGATGTAGTTGCCGATATCCGAGACGCGGGGATCGCCGAGCTGGCTGTCGCGCAGGCGCGAGACTGCATCGTATTCGTACAGGCCCTGCTGCGCCTTTGTGGTCGACTTGATGTGCCAGGTCAGCAGCGGTGCGCCCAGCGCCTTGGCGACTTCTTCAGCCAATACGGTCTTGCCGGTGCCCGGTTCGCCCTTCACGAGCAGCGGGCGTTCAAGCACGATGGCGGCATTGACGGCGACCTTGAGATCGTCGGTCGCTACATAGTTTTCGGTGCCGGTAAATTTCATGGAGTTATTTGCCTTGTTCTTCTTGTCGCACGGCGGCGTGCCGCCGGAATGTGGGGATCGCGGTCGGCGATCGCAGAATGTCTGGATGAGAGGTTAGCGCCGGATCAGCGAGAGGATGACGAGCACGATCACCGCACCGATGGTGGCGTTGATGATGTCGCGGATCGCCCCGACGCCAAGGCTGACGCCCAATCGCGGCAGCAGCCAGCCGGCGACCAGTGCGCCGATGATGCCGATCACGATATTGCCGAGCAGGCCGAAGCCGGCGCCACGAACGATCAACCCGGCCAACCAGCCGGCAATGGCGCCGATCAGCAGTGCTGCGAGAATTCCCATGGATCAATCCTTCGCGGGCGACACCGAGGGCGCCATCCTGGTTATGTTGAGCCGTCGGCCAGTTGAGCCAGCTGGCACGTTTCCGGGCGAAGTTTAATTGAATTATCGGTCAGGTCCAGCCACCATTCCGGGCACGTCGCGGGACCTTTTGCGATGACGAAGAACATATCATGGCGGGGAAATGCCGGGCGGAATTGGCGGCCTAGCTGTTGTTCGAAAATCCGGCGCTGAAATATTCGCGTTCCAGCGCCGAACTGGCGACGATACAATCGCGGCCCCGCCGTTTGGCCTCGTAAAGCGCAAGGTCGGCTTCACCGACCAGGACGGCTTCGCTCGAAGTTTGGCTGCTCCGGCTGGCGACGCCGACGCTGATCGAGAGGTGGCCGCGGGTTGATGCCATATTTGGAATCTCCAATGCCCTGACCCGAAGACGCAGGGCTTCCGCGATTGTGATGGCGTCGGCCTCGGATATGTCCGGCAAAACGATGGCAAATTCCTCGCCGCCATAGCGTGCGGACAATGCCGGTGTATTGATCGTGGCATCAGCAATGACGGCCGCGACGCGTTTCAGGCAGGTGTCGCCAGCCTGGTGGCCGTTGCTGTCATTGTAGCCCTTGAAGTTGTCGACATCGATCAGCAGCACCGACATCTGTTCATGTTGCTCGTAGGCACGGCGCAGAAAGCCGTCGAGCGTGCGCCGGTTTGCCAGTCCCGTCAGTCCGTCAGTGGTCGCGAGTTCGGCGAGCTTTGTATTCAACGACGTCAACTCGTCCTGCATGCTCTTGCGCAAGGTCACATCGCGCAGCACGCCGACGATTTCGACCTTGTCGCGATCGATCTCGCGGGTGGCCAGTTTGAAGTTAACCTCCACCCAAGCGAGTGAATGGTCGTCACGATAAGTCCGAAAAATCACGGTGCGGTTCGCCGTGAGATCTTTCAATTGCGCGCTGGCCGCCTTCACGGCCTCGACATCCTCCGGGTGCACCAGTTCGAAGCAGGAGCGCCCGAGCAGATCTTTCGGATTGTGCCCCAAAACGAACTCGACCGAGTGCGAGACAAAGACGATGCTCCCGAAGCGATCGAGCAGAATGATGACATCAGCGATGTTGTCGGCGAGCAGGCGGTAGCGGGACTCGCGCTCGCGGAGCGTGTTTTCCATGTTGAGGCGGAAGCGAAGCTGGGTCGATAGCAGTGCGGCGAGCAGAATCACGGTGCAGAGCAGGACTGAAGCAACGATAACGTCGGAGAGCAGATTGCTCTTCCATATCGCCAGCACCTGATCCTCCGGAATCGCGACCGTGTCGATCAGCGGGTACTGCGTGGTTTGCTCGTAGCTGAAATATTTGGTGATACCGTCGAACGGTGAATCGATCTTGTAGAAGCCGGCCAGACTCTGTTTCAGACGGGTCTGAATGAGCTCAGTTCCGGAAAGGTCCTTCCCAACCTCCATCGATGGCCAGTGAATCAGCAGCGTGCCGTCGCTTCGGATCAGGCTGATGCCGCCGCTCTCGCCGATCTGGAATGTCTTGTAGAAATCGCTGAAGTACTGGGTGTCGATTGCGCCCGTCAGCACGCCCTTGAAGCTGCCATCGGGGCCGTCGATCCGCTTCGACAGGATGATTGACGTGCGGTCGGTTAGCCGCGACGTGATGGGTGCGTTGATCCTGATATTGGAGTCGGTGTGGTCGCGATGATAGATGAAATAGTCGCGGTCGGAATTATTATGCGTCGGCGTTTCCGGCAGCGAGGAATAACGCCAGTTGCCGAGCGTATCGAATACACCGATTTCGCGCAGCTGTGGCAGCGCGTTCGCGGTATTGGCCAGAAACGTGTTGAAGCGATTCGGTTGCGGGTTTTGGTATTTCAGCAGATCCGCCATCCCGCTCATGGCGACATCGACGGCCTGTATCGTGTGCGAAGCATGTTCGACCAGCGAGTGTGCGAGGTTTCGACTATCGGTCTCGCTTTGCGCCAGTACGGTTTGGCGGGCATCGAGCGCCTTCCAGACGACAAGCCCGAGCACGCACGCGCTCATCGCCAGCACGAACAGCGTGACGATCACGCCCGGCGCGGAGAGCCGGCTCGGTGAACTGCTGGTCGGTGTCGTGGGCAGGGTCATTCGTTTCTAAGTTGACTGCAAAACAGGCCATCACCATGGCCGCCGTTGCTTTCACGATAGCTAAGAATGCCCGTCGATGGCGTGACACCGCGTTGCGTGGTTACCGACGCCGGAATTGTTGAAACAAATACCTGCAATCTGAAAAGCGATTGCTTCACCATGCCGTGGCGCGGAATTCGGTCCGGTCTGGCTGACAAATCTCGCTTATTTTGGATGCGCGCCGCGATAGCGCGCCACCGAGCTGTGTAGGCTTCTACCGCATCCGGCCCTTGACGGGCGCGGGTGGTCGGGCAATCTGTCAATCATGTTCTTGCAATTCTTCACATCGCTACGCGATGCGCAGGTCCCGGTGACCCTGCGCGAATATCTCACGCTAATGGAGGCGCTCGACGCTGACCTCGCGGATCAGTCGGTGGAGAATTTCTATTATCTGTCCCGTGCAGCGCTGGTGAAGGACGAGCGCAATCTCGACAAGTTCGATCGGGTGTTCGGCACGGTCTTCAAGGGGCTGGAAAGCCTGCTCGATGCCATGGAGAAGGCGGAGATTCCGGCCGAGTGGCTGAAGAAGCTCGCGGAGAAATATCTTACCGAGGAAGAGAAGAAGCAGATCGAGGCCATGGGCTGGGACAAGCTCATGGAAACCCTGCGGAAGCGCCTTGAGGAGCAGAAGGAGCGTCATCAGGGCGGCAACAAATGGATCGGCACCGCCGGGACCTCGCCGTTTGGCGCCGAAGGCTACAATCCTGAAGGCATCCGCATCGGACAGGAGAAAAGCCGCCACCGACGTGCCGTGAAGGTCTGGGACAAGCGCGAGTTCAAGGACCTCGACGGCAATGTCGAACTGGGCATCCGCAACATCAAGGTGGCGTTGCGCCGTCTGCGCAAGTTTGCCCGCACCGGCGCGCCCGACGAACTCGATCTCGACACGACCATTCGCGAAACTGCGAACCACGGCTACCTCGACGTGCATATGCGACCGGAGCGCCGCAACGCGGTCAAGGTGCTGGTGTTCTTTGATATCGGCGGATCCATGGATTCGCATATCGAACAGGTCGAGGAACTGTTCTCCGCGGCGAAGAGCGAATTCAAGCACATGGAGTATTTCTACTTCCACAATTGCCTCTATGAGGGCGTGTGGAAGCAGAACAAGCGCCGCTTTACCGACCGCACCCCGACCTGGGACGTGCTGCACAAATACGCCCACGACTACAAAGTCGTGTTTGTCGGCGACGCCTCGATGTCGCCTTACGAGATCATGGTGCCTGGCGGTTCCGTCGAGCATGTGAACGAGGAATCCGGCTCGGTCTGGCTGGAGCGTATCACCCAGACTTATCCGAACACGGTGTGGCTCAATCCCGTCGCCAAACGGCACTGGGATTATTCGGAATCCACCACGATCATTCGTCGGTTGTTCTCGGAGCGGATGTACCCGCTGACCATTGAAGGTCTCGAAGGTGCAATGAAGGAACTGGTGCGAAAAGCATGACCCAGACGATTACCCGCGGCTACAAGGCGTTGCTCGATGAAGCCAACAAGCAGATCGAGACGATGAGCGTCGAAGACGTGATGAAGGCTGCGCAGAGCCCTGACGTCGTCATCGTCGATATCCGCGATCCCCGCGAGATCGAACGCGAAGGCAAGATCCCCGGCTCGTTCTCCTGCACGCGCGGCATGCTGGAATTCTGGATCGATCCGGAAAGCCCCTATGGCAAGCCGATCTTTCAGGAGGACAAGAAGTTCATCTTCCATTGCGCCAGTGGCTGGCGCTCGGCGCTGGCGGCCAAGACCGCGGCCGACATGGGACTGAAGCCGGTGGCGCATCTGGGCGGCGGCTTCACCGCCTGGCGCAATGCCGGCGGTGCGGTCGAGAAAGTCGAGCCGAAGGCGAAATCGTAATACCGTCGTCACACGCGGGCTTGACCGGCGTGCCCATCTTTCTTTCTTTCCGAAGAGATGGATTGCCGGATCAAGTCCGGCAATGACACCCGGGAATGGGCAAAGCAGGAACGACATCATGACATCCAGCACCGATCCTCTCGTCTCCACCGAATGGCTGGCCGCGCATCTCGACGATCCCAAGGTCAAGGTCATCGATGCGTCGTTCAAGATGCCCGGTGTTTTGCCTCTGCCGATCGATGACTATCTTGCCGCGCATATTCCCGGCGCCGTGTTCTTCGATGTCGATGCGATCTCCGACCATTCCGTCGATCTGCCGCATATGTATCCGGACGCTGCGCAGTTCGCTCGCGACATCAGCGCGCTCGGCATTTCGTCTGATGACACGGTTGTCGTCTATGACGCCGGCGGCTGGGTCGCAGCGCCGCGGGCGTGGTGGATGTTTCTCTCCTACGGCCACACCAATGTGAAAGTGCTTGATGGCGGCCTGAAGAAGTGGAAGGCCGAAGGTCGTGCGACGGAAACCGGCAAAGCGTCACCAAAGCCTGGCACTTTCAGCGCCACGCTCGACAAGTCGTATGTCCGCAGCAAGGCGCAGATCGTTGCCAATCTGGATTCGCGCAAAGAGCAATTGATCGATGCGCGCGCCGCCAACCGCTTCGAGGGAAGTGTCCCTGAACCGCGCGCGGGCATTCGCTCCGGTCACATCCCCGGCAGCCGCAACCTGCCTTATAACCTGTTGTTTGATGCTGCGACCGGGACGATGAAGCCGATCGACGAATTGCGGAAAGCCTTCGCCGGCACGGGTCTTGAGTTCGACAAGCCTATCGTCACCACATGCGGCTCGGGTGTGTCCGCGGCCGTGCTCACGCTCGCGCTCTATCGTCTTGGCGTGCGCGGTTCGGCGCTCTATGACGGTTCGTGGTCCGAATGGGGACGGCCGGACGGACCGCCGGTCGCAACCGGCCCGGCATAGGCCGAAGCGCCGTCAACGCGACACGGGTAATCCGAACGGATCTGTTGGCTGCGCTGCTGCGGCGGCAACAGGTCGGGCCGCCACGCGCCGTTTTTTGACGACGACGCGCTTCTTCACGACCTTCTTGATCGGCTCTGCAGTGGGCTTCGCTTTTGGTAGCGGCACGGGCCCGGTGTCGACCGGCGGTCCGCCCAGCGTCGCGATTTTCGTCGACGACAATTTCACGTCGTCATCGGTGAGCGTGGCCGTCGGCTGCGGCGCCGTTGGTGTCGCCTCCACCTCTGCGGTGGCGGCTGGTGCAGCAACAGCGAGTGCCGGGGCAGCGGTGATCACCGGTTCGACAGCGGGGACCGGCGCAGCGGCAACGGTCGCTACAGGCTCTTGCTGTTCGGTCTTTGCCGCGTCCGGCGTGGTTGCAATTTCAGGCTTGGGCGTTGCCACCGAGACGGTGGTTGCGGGTGCAGCCTGCGTCGACAAGGCCGCGACCGTCTCGGCCGGGGCCGTTTTTTCCGGCTCGGCAGGCGCAGCGATGAGGGGAGCTTGTTCGGCCGCCGCTGTCACGGATCCCTCTGGCGGCGTGGCAACTTCCGGGGCGGGGGCGGGTGTCACACGCAGCATGGCCAGCGTCGGCGGAGCTTCGACGGGTTGCTGGGCAAAGACGGGCGATGCCGGCGGCCGTCCGATCGGAATGGTCGCGAATTCCTGATGGGCAGACCGCAGCAGGGCTGCGGCGCCAAGGCCGAAGACCACCAACGAGACTGTGAGCAGGACGGCTGCGAACAGGAATCGGAAACCCGGAAGCATGAATGGCAGTTCCGCCTTCGGACAGACCGTGGAAGGCTCTCGAACGATGGGAACGCGGTGACAATACTGGCAGTGACCCGTTCCGCAGCATCGGTTGCCGCCAAAGCGTCGCGAATCACGTCCATTTGAGGATAACGCACGGCCTCAGGAACCGTTTGTTAAAAAGTGAGATGCACAACAAATGGCGCGTTCCCGGACCGTGATTGCAACGGGGTGAGGCAAGATGGCCACGCCGCCGTGTGATCTCGCGAATATGACCGAAATGGGAAGCTTTTTTCCGGAATTGTCTTGAATGCGCCGCTATCCTGCGCGATCTGACAGCATGTTCCGGTTTTTGCTTGAGCTTATACAAGGGCGATGATGACCAAGCGTGTTTTGACGACCAAGCGTCTTCTGGTGACAGTGGCGACCGTGGCTCTCAGCAGCGTCGCGGGTCATTCGCTTGCGGTCGCACAGGGTTATCCCGTCGGCTCGCCAAGCGGCTATTCGATTCCTGCCGATCCCAATTATCCGCCGGGCGGTTACCCCGCCGCGTCGCGCGCCGATCGCGCGCTGGATGCCATGCCGGATTTCGATTCGCTTGACGAGGAGGATGCGCCGCCGTCACGCGGTGGCCGGCCAATGACCGGGCTGTCCGCGCCGGGCGTTGCGCCCCAGGGTCCGGTGATGTCTCCGGACGATCCGCGCTATGGCCGTCCGGCCGGTGCTGCCCCGGTTTATTCTGATCGCGCAATGCCTCAGGGTCCCGTGATGTCGCCCGACGATCCGCGCTACGGCCGCCCGATGGCGCCGCCGGCGGTGGTCTATTCGAACCGTGGCAACGGCGATGGCACAGTGCGTCCGCCTGAAGGCGTGGGCGGGCAGGGTGCACCTATGACCGGCTCCGTTCAGGGACAGGGTCTGGGCGCCAATGGCAGTTCCGTGATGGTGGCTTCGCTGCCTCCGGAAGATCAGCCGGAAACCGGTCCGGCGCAGCTGCCGCCGCAATTTCGCCGGCAGGAAGTCAATTTCGTGACGAAGGAGCCCGCGGGCACCATCGTCGTCGATACGCCGAACTACTATTTGTACTATGTGCTCGGTAACAACCGCGCGATGCGCTATGGCGTCCGTGTCGGCCGCGACGGCTTCACATGGAACGGTGTGCAGAAGATCACCCGCAAGGCGGAGTGGCCGGATTGGCATCCGCCGACCGAGATGATCGAGCGCCAGCCTTATCTGCCGCGCTTCATGGCCGGCGGCGAAGGCAATCCGCTCGGCGCCCGCGCGATGTATCTCGGCTCCACCGTGTATCGTATCCATGGCACCAACCAGCCGTCGACCATCGGCAAATCGGTGTCCTCCGGCTGTTTCGGCATGCTGAACGACGACGTCTCGGATCTGTTCGAGCGCGTCAAGGTCGGTACCCGCGTGGTAGTGATGCCGGCCAAGGCTCCGGCGACGACCGCCTCTGCGCAGCCGGCGCCCGGTCCAAGCGCCAGCGCCGCTCCAGCGCCCCTGGCCGGCACCCAGCCCACATCGGTTCAGCCGCTGCCGGCTCCGGTCAGCATTCGCTGATTTCCTTCTGCTGATTTCAACAAAACGGGCGCCGTGTGATCACACGGCGCCCGTTTTGTTTTGCGCTGTGAAAGCTTGCCTCAGTTGAGCTTGCGGACGGGGGCGTTGTTCAGCCAGCCGCCGATGCCCTCGATCATTTCCGCATAGATGCGCCTGTAATTTTCCGCGGTGACATAGCCGAGATGCGGCGTGATCACGACATTGTCGAGCTTGCGCAGCGGGCTGTCGAGCGGCAGGGGCTCATGGGAATAGGTGTCGATGCCGGCGCCGGCAATCTTGCCGGCCTGCAGGGTCTCAAGCAATGCGGTTTCGTCGACAATCGGGCCGCGGGCCGTATTGATGAGATACGCCGTGTGCTTCATACGCTCCAGATCCGCGCGTGAAACGAGCCCGCGCGACCGATCACTCAGCACCAGATGGATGGTGATGACGTCGGCGGTGGCGAATAGTTGTTCCTTGGTGGCATAGGTCACGCCGGCTTTTTCGCAGGCCTCGGGCGTCAGATTGGTGCTCCAGGCAATGGTCTTCATGCCGAGCGCGCGGCCAATGCCGGCAACCTGACTGCCGAGCTTGCCGAGGCCAATGATCCCGAGCGTCTTGCCCTCGATATCCTCGCCGATCGTGACCTGCCAGGGCTTGCCGGCCTTCATGCGTGCGTTTTCGAAGCCGATCTTGCGGGTCAGTTCCAGCATCAGCCCGATGGTCAGGCCGGCTGTTGGATTGCCCACCATCGCTGTGCCGCAGACGGCTATGCCACGAGCCTTCGCGGCTTCGAAATCGATCGCGGCGTTGCGCATGCCTGAGGTGATCAGCAGCTTGAGTTTTGGCAGCGCCTCGAACATCCCGTGTGGAAACGGCGTCCGCTCGCGCATGGCGCAGATGATCTCGAAATCCTTCAGCGCGGTGGCTGCCTCCTCCGCCGACGCGAACGGCTTGTCGAACACCGTGACATCGATGCGATCACCAAGCGTCCTCCAATCGCCGAGTTTCAAAGCCACGTTCTGGTAGTCGTCGAGAATTGCACAGCGCAGCCGCGTCATGGGATCGTCCATCCGGTGGGTGATGACGGCAGTTGCGGCCGTCAGGAGATGGACACATTGCGCGCTTGGCGGACCTGCGCAAGCGCCTGCATCGTCGTCGGCGGTGCGATCAGGTTAATGTGAGGGCGGGACCGGCGTGGAAGAGTCCTTGGCGCGGCAGGCCGGGCCGGGGCCGCGCATGTAATGCTGCTCCGGCCGGTAAGGGTCGAAGGCTGCGACGAAGAACAGCTGCCAGAACATCCGGATTTCGTGGAGCAGGCCTGAGCGTGCCGCACGGGTTTCGGCGGCGGCCGGAGAGGGGATTGATGTAATGGTCGCCATGACGAGGCTCCGCCTGTCTGCCCGCGACTTCGGTCGCAAGGGGGCATGATTGATCGCCCTGCCAGCACTCTTGGCGGAAGTCGTTAAAAAGCGGTTTTAATTGTCATAATGGCTACTCTGGAGAAGTGCAGAGTTACCAAATCCTTAAGGCCCCCGGTTGCCCTTTCGGGGCCACGCCGCTACATCAGCGACAACCCATTTTTCACGCCCGCGACGGTTTTCAAGGATCACGATGGCTCGCCAATTCGTCTACTTCATGCAGGGTCTGACCAAGGCCTATCCGACCCGCAAGGTGCTGGATAACGTCCATTTGTCGTTCTACCCGGACGCCAAGATCGGCGTGCTCGGCGTCAACGGCGCCGGTAAGTCGACGCTGCTCAAGATCATGGCCGGCCTCGACAAGGAATATACCGGCGAGGCCTGGGTCGCGCAGGGCGCGCGCGTCGGCTATCTCGAACAGGAACCGCAGCTCGACCCCGCTCTGACTGTGCGCGAGAACGTCATGCTCGGTGTCGCCAAGCAGAAGGCGATTCTCGACCGCTACAACGAACTGGCGATGAACTACTCGGAAGAGACCGCCGACGAGATGACCAAGCTGCAGGACGAGATCGAGGCTCAGGGCCTTTGGGATCTCGACAGCAAGGTCGATCAGGCGATGGACGCGCTGCGTTGTCCGCCGGATGATGCCGACGTCACCAAGCTGTCCGGTGGCGAACGCCGTCGCGTCGCTCTGTGCAAGCTCTTGCTTGATGCGCCTGAACTGCTGCTGCTCGACGAACCGACCAACCATCTCGACGCCGAATCCGTGTCTTGGCTGGAAGGTCATCTGCGGAACTATCCGGGCGCGATCCTGATCGTGACCCATGATCGCTACTTCCTCGACAACGTGACGTCCTGGATTCTCGAACTCGACCGCGGTCGCGGCATTCCTTACGAGGGCAACTATTCGTCCTGGCTGGTGCAGAAGCAGAAGCGCCTGGCGCAGGAAGGCCGCGAAGACGCGGCCCATCAGAAGACGCTGGAACGCGAGCAGGAGTGGATCGCCTCATCGCCCAAGGCACGTCAGGCCAAGTCGAAAGCGCGCTATCAGCGCTATGACGAGCTGCTCAAGAAGGCCAGCGAGAAGCAGACGCAAGGTGCGCAGATCACCATTCCGGTGGCCGAGCGCCTCGGCGACAATGTGGTCGATTTCGAAGGTCTCACCAAGGCTTTCGGCGATCGCGTGCTGATCGAGGATCTGACCTTCAAGCTGCCGCCCGGCGGCATCGTTGGAATCATCGGCGCCAACGGCGCCGGCAAGACGACGCTCTTCAGGATGATCACCGGTCAGGAGAAGCCTGACTCCGGGACAATCACAGTCGGCGAGACCGTGCATCTCGGTTATGTCGATCAGTCGCGCGATGCCCTCGATGGCAAGAAAACCGTGTGGGAGGAAATCTCCGGCAATAACGAACTGATCCTGCTCGGCAAGAAAGAGGTCAATTCGCGCGGCTATTGCTCGTCGTTCAATTTCAAGGGCGGCGACCAGCAGAAAAAGGTCGGTTCACTGTCGGGCGGTGAACGCAACCGCGTGCATCTCGCGAAGATGCTGAAGTCGGGCGCCAATGTTCTGCTGCTCGACGAACCGACCAATGACCTTGACGTCGATACGCTGCGCGCGCTCGAAGAAGCGCTGGAGGATTTCGCCGGCTGCGCCGTCATCATCAGCCATGACCGCTGGTTCCTCGATCGTATCGCCACGCATATCCTGGCCTTCGAAGGCGACAGCCATGTCGAATGGTTTGAAGGCAACTTCCAGGACTACGAGAAGGACAAGATGCGCCGGCTCGGCCAGGATTCGATCATCCCCCATCGCGTGAAATACAAGAAACTGACGCGCTGAGAGGATCTCAAAATGGCCGACTGGAGCGCGCAGCAGTATCTGAAGTTCGAGGATGAGCGAACCAGGCCGGCACGGGATCTGCTCGCGCAGATTCCGCTCGTCGATGCCCGCAAGGTCGTCGATATCGGCTGCGGGCCCGGCAATTCGACGGAGCTTCTGGTCAATCGCTGGCCGCAAGCGTCGGTCATCGGTGTCGATACGTCGGCCGATATGTTGCGGCAGGCGCGGGAACGTCTGCCAGCGCAGACGTTCATCGAAGCCAATATCGCCCACTGGGTGGCGCCGGCCGGCACCGAGGTGCTGTTTGCCAATGCCGTGTTTCAATGGGTGCCGGATCACATCAAGCAGCTGAAGCGTCTGGTCGGTGCATTGCCTCCGGGCGGCGTTCTGGCTGTGCAGATGCCGGATAATCTTGACGAGCCCTCGCATATCCTGATGCGCGAAGTCGCCTATCTTGAACCATGGCGCAAGCAGCTCTCGAAGGCCGTAGAGCTGCGTGACTCGCTGCCGAAGCCTGGCGCATATTACGATGCATTGCAGCCGCTGTGCTCGCGGGTCGAAATCTGGCACACCGTCTACAATCACGCCCTGGCCGATGCCGCCGCGATCGTGGAATGGGTGAAGGGCACCGGATTGCGTCCGTTCGTCGATCCGCTGGAGCCGCCGGAGCGCAAGGCCTACATCGCTGAGTATACCGCCCGCATCGCCGCCAGCTATCTGCCGCAGGCGGATGGCAAGGTTCTGCTGAAGTTTCCGCGGATCTTCATCGTTGCTGTCAAATAGCTGATGCGGCCAGTTGCCGCGCATTCACGACATCATCGCGTCGAGAACGCGCCGCTATAAGATCGGCGCTTCCATTGCACTCCGATTCGACCCCATAGCGAGCTCCCCATGTCCATGACGCCCGAAACGCCATTGCCGCCCACAGGAAAAGGCGTGGCGATGCGACCGATTCCGACGCTGATCTTTGGCTCGCGCTGGCTGCAGCTGCCGCTCTATATCGGCCTGATCGTGGCGCAGTGCGTCTATGTCGTGCTGTTCCTGAAGGAACTCTGGCATCTCATCGCGCACTCGTTCGACTTCAGTGAACAGCAGATCATGCTGGTCGTGCTGGGACTGATCGACGTCGTGATGATTTCCAACCTGCTGGTGATGGTGATCGTCGGCGGTTATGAGACCTTCGTGTCGCGGCTCAATCTGAACGGCCATCCGGATGAGCCCGAATGGCTCAGTCACGTCAATGCGAGTGTGCTGAAGATCAAGCTGGCGATGGCCATCATCGGTATCTCCTCGATCCATCTGCTGCGCACCTTCATCGAGGCCGGCAATCTCGGTAGCACCAGCGCGCGCACGACGAACTACACCGAAACCGGCGTGATGTGGCAGACCATCATCCACATCGTGTTCATTCTCTCGGCCGTCGGCATTGCCTATGTCGACAAGCTCTCGAACGGCATCGCTCCGCATCCGGCAGAGAATGGTTACGGCAAGCACGGCCATGGAGGCCACGCGCATTGAAGGTGAAACCGGGCATATGGACGGCATTGCGATCGCTTTCAGCCATCGTCGTCCTGTGCCTGGTGATTGCGCCGGTTCCCTCGCTCGCTGCGCCGGATGCCGGCTTCACCGCCTTCATCGCCTCGCTATGGCCTGAGGCACAGCAGGCCGGCGTCTCGCGAAAGACCTTCGACGAGGTCACACGCGGGCTGGAGCCTGACTACAAGCTGCCAGATCTCATTCTGCCTGGCCGTCCTGCCACCGGCTCGCCATCGCAGGCAGAGTTCGTGCAGGTCCCTGCGGACTATGTGAAGGAAGCCAGCATCATCCGACTGGCCGGCGAGGGACAGCGCCTGCTGCAGAAGTATCGTGCGACGCTCACAGCCATCGAGCAGCGCTTTGGCGTGCCCGGCACGATCATCCTGGCGATCTGGGGACGCGAGACGGACTATGGCCGCTACGCGCTGCCCTATGACGGCATTCGCGTGCTGGCGACGCAGGCCTATGTCGGTCGCCGCAAGGATCAGTATCGTGGCGAGTTCATCGCGGCACTGAAACTGATCGAGAGTGGCGACGTGACGCGCAAGGATCTGCGTGTGTCCTGGGGCGGTGCGACGGGCCTCACACAATTCCTGCCGTCGGAACTGAGCAAGCACGGTGTCGATTTCGACGGCGACGGCCGAGTCGATATCTGGAAGTCGGTGCCCGATGCGCTGGCATCCGCGGCGCAGCAGCTGACCAACAAGGGCTGGCAGCGCGGTCTGCGCTGGGCCTATGAAGTGCGTGCGCCTGCCAATGCCGACTGTACGATGGGTGTGCCCGAAGTTACCCGGCCGATTGGAGAGTGGATTCGTGCCGGCTTCATTCCGGTCCGTGGCGAGAAGCTCAGCGCGGCGGAGCAGGCGCAGCCCGCGTCGCTGCTGCAGCCGGAGGGCATCTATGGCCCGGCTTTCCTGACGACGAAGAACTATTTCGTCATCAAGGAATACAATTTCTCCGATCTCTATGTGCTGTTCGTCGGCCATCTCAGCGACCGGATGGCCAATGCGCAGCCATTTGCGACGCCGTGGTCGGCATCGAACCAGTTGCGCAGCGCCGATGTCGAGGCCATGCAACGGCACCTCACAAGGCTGGGCCTCTACGCCGACAAGCTGGATGGCAAGGCCGGCATGAAGACGCGCGCTGCGCTCGGCGCCTATCAGAAGTCAGCGGGCCTCAAGGTGGATTGCTGGCCGAGCGAGACTGTGTTGCGCGCGATGAACGCGAAATAGTTCGAGATCGAAGCCATCCCGAAATCCGGTCACTGAACGAAAAACCCGGCCGCGTGAGCGGCCGGGTTTTGAATGTGGATCGCCGCGCAGTGCTGCGCGACAGTCAGGTCAGATCAATCGCAAACTTCGACCGGGCGCGAACGCCAGACACCGCGATATTCGTCCCAGACGCGCTGGCGGACGACACGGCATTCCGGCTCGACATAAACCGGGGCAGGGGCGTAGCCGTAGCCATAGGCCGGAGCCGGACGGCTGGCTGCAATGGCGCCACCAAGGAGAGCGCCACCGATCAGGCCACCGGCAACGCCAGCGGCGATACGGCCGCCATCGGCCTTCGCGGCAGGCGCAACAGCGACCAGCGAGCCGGCAACTGTCGCGGCGGCGAGCAGGGCGGAAATCGTCTTCTTCATCTCAGGTCTCTCCAGAAGGGCGCCGCACGCGACGCGGTTAAAGGTCTACTCACGCTGCGATTCGAACTGACTGTCTCACTTAGAAAAGCGCCCAACCGTCAATTCGATGTAAACGTTAGCCAGTCAGTGATCCGAAAAAGCGGTTTTTTCGGGCCATTGCAAGCATCACGCACTGGAAATGTAGGTTTCCGATGCGTGACAGGAAATCTGATGATCTCGGAGATCGCGAGATCTCAGCCGCAAACGCGGACGCGGCGAATACGCCAGCCGTAACCGTCCCAGAAGCGCTGACGCTGCCAGAAACAGTCGCCGTAATAGCCGGGACCGGCCACATAAGCGGGGCGGCCGTAATAGCCGTAGCCGGGACCGTAATAGCCGGGACCATAGTATCCCGAACCAGCAGCGATCGCGCCGCCAAGCAGGGCGCCGCCAATCAGACCTGCGGCCACGCCGGCACCGCCGCCGCCGTGTCCATGCCAGTGCTGTGCGCTGGCCGATGTCGGGGCCATAGCGGCAAAGGCGAGGCTGGTCACTGCTACAACGGCCATCAGGGTTTTCTTCATGGCATCCTCTTTCTCACATCGGCTTCGCCTGTAAATAGCGCTGCCTGACGCGAAAAGTTTCATACTTCACTTGAATGATCAATGAACGGGACCGCGCCGCTCCGGCCCGCATCTCCTGTTAAAAACCATCGAAAATCATGCCCATAAGCAGTCAAAGGCATATCGCAGTGCCGTAGCCGGTTTCATGATACGGCAATCACAGAGACCGTCCGTCCGATCATCGCGGCCCTCGATCTCATTTTAGATTCGTTCCAATTTCCTCCATGTGATCAGTAGTTTGGAATAGCTTCAAAGTCGGCGTTTTCCTTTTGCATCGGGGCGGCCTCTTACATATCCAAGAGGGGTCCTGACTGAGAGCTCGCCTTCATCTCATGATTGTTTGTTCCTGCAACGTCTTCTCCGACCATGATGTCCGTAGTGCCGTTGCCGGAACGCGTCCGCCCCGTACGCCAGGGCAGGTCTATGGTTGCCTGGGCTGCAGCGCCCAATGCGGCCGCTGCGTAAGGACGATCAAGAAGATCATGGACGAGGCGCTGGGCGCCTGTGCCAAGTCCTGCTGTGCCGGCTGCCCGCATACGGCGGCCCATGGACAGTCTCACATCGAGACTCATGCGCATATCGAGCTGGCTGATATTGCCTCGATCGAAGCGGCAGCCTAAGCGCTTATTACTTCAACAGCTTTCCCGTTCTTCGGCGCTCCTCGCCGAATTGGGCAAAGAGGGGTTGTCCTGCCATCCAATCTGATTTAGAAGCATTCTAAATTCAGATCGGGGCCTGTTTCGGACGGGTTCAGCAGACAGGAGAACACCATGAAGGGCGACCCGAAGGTCATCGAATTCCTCAACAAGGGCCTGCGCAGCGAGCTGACCGCGATCAGCCAGTATTGGCTGCACTTCCGGCTCCTGAATCACTGGGGTCTGATCGACATGGCCAAGATGTGGCGTAAGGAATCCATCGAAGAAATGAACCATGCGGACCGTTTTACCGACCGCATCCTGTTCCTTGACGGCTTCCCGAACATGCAGGTGCTCGATCCGTTGCGTATCGGCCAGACGGTCAAGGAAATCATCGAATGCGATCTCGCCGCGGAAATCGGCGCTCGGACGCTCTATGAAGAAGCCGCCACCTATTGCCACGGCGTCAAGGATTACGTCTCCCGCGATCTGTTCGAGCAGCTGATGAAGGATGAGGAAGGTCACATCGACTTCCTCGAGACCCAGCTCGACCTGATCGAGCGGATCGGCATCGATCTCTACACCCAGAAGCATATGGGTGGCCTCGAGAGCGAGTTCTAAGCCCGAGACTTCTGTGACGGCATCAATAGACGCCGAGTAACGTTGCCCGCCCCTGTTCCGGCAGGGGCGGTTGCGGCATCTCTCATTTGGAGAATGCCGCCCGGATCGCCGCAGCCGATCCATCCAGCGGATATTCCACAGCCGTTCGGCCGCGGTCGATCGACCTGATCCGGACATAGAGTGTCTTCGCGCCGGCGAGCTCGCTGACGAAGGTCGCGATCTCTGCCTTGTCTTCGATGACGATGATCTGGTTTCCCCGCACCACCCGCGAACCGACGTCGTCGTGACCAGGTTTTCCATCGAAGCGATAGCCCAGCACCGTGTTGCGGTTGCTGCCGATCTTGAAATCAAAGGCAAAGCGGATTAGCGGGGCGCCATCGATACATGTCAGCAGCAATGACGAGACGCGCGGGAAATCCACATTACTGTTTGACGCTTCGGCGAAGACATAGGCACTCGGTAGTTCGGCGCCGGTGACCCGATCGATCTGGTGCGGGATCAGCCATTCGCCCGCGCGCGTTTCATCCTGCTCCGTTACGAATGGATCACGCACGCAGCCGCCAAGGATGAGGCCCGCGACCGCCATCAAGTGGATCAACGCAACGCCACGCACAACGCTCTCCCCAAGCGTTGCCTGTTATACAACCTTAAGCTGATAAACTCAATAACGGTTGTGCATGAAGCCGTCCGCAGCCCGAGTGCCTTGGCCCTTCGATCAGGTCGAAAGCCGAAACGTTACAACTGCTGACGATAGGCGACGTCGATCTGTTCCTGAGTCATCGGCTCACCGAGCTTGGTCTGGTCGTGAACCATCTCCGAGATGCTCGGCATCACCGAGCGCTTCACCTGTACCTCGGGCGACCACAGCTTCGAACGCATCAGCGCCTTGCCGCAATGAAAATAGGCTTCGGTCACCGTGATGCTCAACACCGCGCGCGGGAGCTTGCCGAACTCTTCCATCGACGCCATCAGTTCCGGGTCCTTCACCAGCTTGGCGATGCCGCTGACGCGCAGGGTGTCGTCGATGCCCGGCACGAAGAAGATCAGCTGCACATGACCGTTGCCTGCCATCAGATTCTGGAACGTGTCGATGCGGTTGTTGCCCGGCCGATCCGGCATATGCAACTCGGTGGGTGAGGCGATCCGCACGAAGCCGACACCGCCGCCGCGCGGTGAGGCATCGACAGTGCCGTCCGGGCCTGAGGAAGCAAGCACGCAGAATGGCGACAGCGAGATAAACTTGCTCGAATGCATGTCCAGCGTCGGTCGCGCCTTGGCGATCACGCGCGGATGCGGAGTTGGATAAATTGTGCGGAGTTCGTCTGCGGCGACGTCGGTCACGTCTGTTCTCCCGGTGCGATTTGATAGCATCAACTAGCATGGGGGCACTTTGCAGCAAAGTCGCGCAGGTGGCACCGCGATCGACGTTGGAGGCCCCACATGACGACGCAGTGCGTGCTGCTACACTATTGGGCCCGTTCGCTATGAATTCGTGGCATCTTTGCGTTGCCAGGGCCAATGGATGGCACCAAATAATACAGCCCTCACCAAATGATCACCGGCTGAAACGCCAATCGTGGGCGATGCCCGCGTCGCTGTGGAAGATGGCAACGATCCGACGCATGATCGCGCAGCCGGTGCCGTCATGCGTCTCGGGGGGCTGTTCAAGCCGAACTGCGATCAGGGCTTGTCCACGATGCGTGTTTGCGGACGATCGCTACCTGACGCCGTTTCCTGATGCCACTGGCCCTTCTCGTCTTCGTAGGAAATCACCTCGGTACGTCCGGGTACCCTCTGCTCGGCCGCGGCGCGTTTGGCGGCTGCGGTGGCGAGTGCGTGCGTCGCATACGGCTCGGAGAAGACGGGCCCTACTTTATAGGCCCAGCCGCCATCATGTTCGACGATCACATAGGTCACTTCCGTCATGGTAGTCTCTCTTGTCCTGCTATGCCTGCGATAGGCAACGTCAAAGGCTGGCGCGACTTAACGCACGACGCACCCAGTTCATCTCAACTAGCGCCCGATTTCCTGTGGATTGCAAGGCCGCACCCCGGCACCGTTTCGTGATCGCGATCACACCGCATCAGCGGGAACGAAACAGCTGATGATGATCTCGCCGCGGTGGCGCACATACCAGACGACGGCTTCGCCGACGGGATTGCCGCGATCGCGGATCACGGCTCGCGTCGGCACCTCCGTCCATATGCCTTCGATCGGTACCCAATAGGCGCCATTGCGGACATCGTATTCGGTGCGATGGCCGTCCGAGATGTCGCAACACGGCACGCCGTTTGGGCTGATGACACTCTTGAACCAGGCGCGGATATCGTCGGGTACATCGTTGAACTGGCCGCGATCGATGGCATGCGCTGACACAGCCATCATCGTGAACGCCGCCAGCAGCGTGACTTGAATCATTCCCCGCATGCGAACCTCACATCGGTGTTGCATCGCGCGCGGACGCCACGAGCCGCACGGGACGACTCGGATTCTTGCGATGATTAAGCCCGAGCAATGGCGACGACGCCTGCCCAAAAATTATGCCCGGCTGGACGAGCTGGGGATCGCTGCGCTGCGGTATCGATCTGTTGGTCCCTGGCCCGCCCCGTCGTGTTAGCGTTTGTGCAAAGCAGCCCGATCCAAATGGCTGCGCCCGGGGGAGGACGACCATGCCGAGCTGTTCGATGCGCGCATTGTGCGCTGCTGCCGTTGTGACCTGTGCTTCGTTTGCTGCCGTTGCGGCTTTCGCTGCGGATTATCCCGCGCCGAAACAGGGCGACTGGATCGCAAAGGATTTCAAGTTTCACACCGGTCATGTGATGCCTGAGTTGAAGCTCCATTATACGACAGTCGGGGAGCCCACGGGGCAGCCGGTGCTGGTGCTGCACGGCACCGGCGGTTCGGCGCAGAGCATGCTGACGCCAACATTCGCAGGCGAGTTATTCGGTGCGGGCCAGCCGCTCGATGCCACGAAATACTACATCATCATTCCCGACGCGCTCGGCCACGGTAAATCATCGAAGCCATCTGACGGCATGAAGACTGCATTTCCGAAATACAATTACGACGACATGGTCGATGCCCAGCATCGGCTGCTGATCGAAGGGCTCGGCATCAAGCATGTGCGGATGGTGATCGGAAATTCCATGGGCGGCATGCATGCCTGGATCTGGGGCACCAAATATCCCGATGCGATGGATGCCCTGGTGCCGATGGCATCACAGCCTACGGAAATGAGCGCGCGCAACTGGATGATGCGGCGCATGATGATCGAGACCGTGCGCGCCGATCCCGATTACAAGGGCGGCAACTACACATCCCAGCCCGGTATGATCAAATATGCCAGCGTGATGTATGGCGTTGCGACAGCCGGCGGCACGCTGGCCTATCAGATGCTGGCGCCGACCGGCGAGGCCGCCGACAGGAATGTCGATGACCGGCTCAAGGCGCCGTTCACCGCCGATGCAAATGACTTCATCTATCAGTGGGAATCGTCGCGCGACTACAATCCATCAGCGGGTCTGGAAAAGATCGCAGCGGTAGTTCTTGCTATCAACGCGGCGGATGACGAGCGCAATCCGCCGGAGACCGGGCTGATGGACGCTGCGCTGAAGCGGATCAAACAGGCGAAGATGTTGCTGATCCCGGCAAGCACCGAGACCCGCGGTCATCTCACCACGGGCGGTGCGAAATTCTACAAGCAGCAGCTTCAGGAACTGCTGCAGACCGCGCCGCAGCGGACCATGTAAAAAGTAAAGGCGACGGGCCGGCATTGCGGCGCGTCGCCTGATCTGTTGTCGCGCGTCCGTATCGAACGACGCAGCGGTGCTAGTCGTCCTTGTTCTTCTTGCGCTTCTTCTTTTTCTTGCCGTCGTCGCTTTCGTCGGGCTCATCCGCCGTGGCGGCTTCCGCCTCGATCATCGCGGCGACCCGTTCGACGGCTTCCTGCTGTTCGCGCAGCAGGGCCTCTTCGCGCTCCTGAGCTTCGCGCAGGCGCATCTGGCGGTGGTCTTCCCAGGCGTCGAACACCATGTGCAGCCACGGCATGATCTGCTCGAGCGTCGGCAGCGTGCCGGGAGGACCCTGCTCGCCGCGCGGCCCGGGTTCGCCCTGCACGCCCGGCTTGCCCTGAAGGCCCTGTTCACCCCGTGGTCCCTGCGGTCCGGCCTTGCCTTGAGGCCCGATCGGGCCGGGCTTGCCGTTGACGCCAGCCTTTCCGTTCGGGCCAGGCTTGCCCTGCGGCCCCGGCTTGCCATTGGCGCCGGCCTTG
Organism: Tardiphaga sp. GW822-FHT04G09; assembly: GCF_058800725.1. Lineage (NCBI taxonomy): Bacteria > Pseudomonadati > Pseudomonadota > Alphaproteobacteria > Hyphomicrobiales > Nitrobacteraceae > Tardiphaga > Tardiphaga sp. GW822-FHT04G09. The sequence continues at coordinate 130,462 of NZ_JBXAMO010000016.1, forward strand.
CCGGGCACGCCCGGCTTGCCCTGTGCGCCTTCCGGCCCCGGCCGCCCGGGATGGCCCTGCGGTCCGGGAAGCCCCGGTTCGCCGCGGGGGCCGCGCAGTCCGGTCCGGCTGATCGTTTCTTTTGCCACGGTCACACTCCGTATTGATTCTGTCCGGCCGCTTGTAACAGGGGATGGATGACGGCTTCAATTCGCCGCTGCTGCCATGCCACCACAGACATTGCCGGTTGCGCTTCACCACATGCGCACTAGCATCGGCTGTCGCTTGACCTGCCGGCAACCGCGGCCGTTTGGCCTGGCGGCAAACAGAAGATCAGGGAGGAGACCATGCGGAGAGGGCCGGTCCTGTGGTTGCTATGCGGCGCCGCGGCGCTGCTTGGGGCAGCTGCGCCGGCCGCGGCTGCCGGACAGCTCGCCGTCGCGGTGGCGGATTTCGACTATAGCGACACTTCCGGCGAGGAGGCCGACCAGTTCGCGCAGCATCGCGACCGCATGACCATCTTCGCTGCACTGCTGCGCGACAGGCTGGCGCAGCGCGACTATCGCGTGGTGCGCCCGGCCTGTCCGCAGCCCGCCTGCACGGCCGTCAGCATGGCGCCCGACGATCTCGTCGCCGCAGCGCGCCGCGATGGCGCGCGTTACCTGGTCTATGGCGGCATCCGCAAGATGAGTACGCTGGTGCAATGGGGCGAGGTGCAGTTGTTCGATGTCGAGCGCGAGCAACTGGTGATGCGCCGCGCCGTCACCTTCCGCGGCGATACGGACACAGCTTTCCGCCGCGCCGCCGATTTCGTCAGCGAGACGGTGACGGATGCGATGGCCGGCCGATGAGCATGGTCACGATAGCGAAGCCACGCACTCGATCTCGATCAGCATCGCCGGATTGGGCAGCGCCTGAACCACGCAAGTGGTGCGCGCCGGATACGGCGGTGGTCCGAAGGCTTCGGCATACAGAGCATTCATCGCAGCCACGTCGGACGCGCGCGTCAGCAGAACGTTGACCTTGACGAGGTGCGAGATGTCGGTGCCGGCATCCTTCAGCACCCGTTTGATCGTGCGCACCACAAATCCGAATTGCGCCTCGAATTGTTCCGGCAATTGGCCGTTGGGGTCGAAGCCGGGAATGCCGGAGACGAACAGGAGATCGCCGACCCGCGCGGCATAGGACAGCGGCGGCGCTTTGATTCCGGGAGGGGGCGGGAAGTGCTGGATGGGCATGATCAGGCCTCGCGGTCATGTGTGTCGGGCCAGCCTAGCAGGTCTCCACACGGTGCGCCCGCGAATTGCCGCGTCCTGTCGAACCGGAACGGGATCCGCGGCGACTTACGCTCTCATCACGGTAACGGGCGACGACATATGAAATCATATCTGGCGCTGCTGACCTTGTTGGCCCTCACGAGCGCAGCGCATGCCGGCGAGATACGCCTGGGGGCGTCCATGCAGGTGAAACCGGATTCGATCTGGTTCGAGGATCGCGCCAAGCTGGCGCATTGGCAGGCTCTGAAGACAGCCGGCGATTCAAAAGCTCTGGCGTCGTATCAGGAAGACCTGCTGCAGGCACGCGCGGCATGGCAATTCACCAGGCCGCTCACCGTCAAAATTCGCGGCTTTGAGCCGAAGGCGCATCTGGTCGATGTCGAGATGCAGACCGAAGGCCGGCTACAGGGCTCCACATGGGTGCTGGATACCGGCGCGCTTCTGCAATAGCGCCATCAGCTATCCATGCGCCGGCACATCGACGCCGTCTGCCGAATACTGCTTGATCTTGTTGCGCATGGTGCGCACCGACACACCGAGCACACGGGCGGCATGTGTGCGGTTGCCATCGCAGCGCGCCAGCGTCTGCAGCATCAACTCGCGTTCGACCTCATGAACAGTCGCGCCGATCAGCATTGTCACGACCTCGCTGGGGTCGGATGCAGGCGCGAGCGCATCGGATGCCCTGGAAGCGTCGTCGCACGGGTCATCGAGGCTATCGTGAAATGACTGGTCTGACATCGGCACCTCCCGATCAACGCCTGCTTCATGCGTGAAGCAACAACATCGAGAACGAACAGCCCCCAGCCGTTACGTTGCGGCAGGGTGGGCGCGATTGGTTAACGAAAGGTTAAGGGGCGGGTACCGTTGGATGTATCCCCGGAGGTTTGCAACGAGAAAATCGCTTTGTCCGCCCTTGGCGTCTTGGAACCCGGCATTCTGAGAAAGTCGTTCGAAGCGACAATGCACAGAGCCAGCTTGTTCCTTTTGAGCCAAATTCAAAAAAAAGGCCGGGTACACTACCCGGCCCAGACCACTGACAAACCCCGTCGATTTTCGGCGGGGTTTTTCTTTGCAGCTTGTTTTATCAGGCTTGGCCGATTG
>NZ_JBXAMO010000017.1:0-123674 GCF_058800725.1 Tardiphaga sp. GW822-FHT04G09
GCCTCCGCCGATTCGAGATGATAAAGTGAATCATCAAGCCCCCTCCGTGGCGAGGGGGTTCTTCAGCAGACTGCTAGAGCAGCTTATTGGTCAGTTGAAGCGCCGGGAGGAGGACTGGTTCTCGCATCTAGAAGTGGGATTAGGCGCGCTGAACTCAGCCACGCAAGACCTTCGGCATTTGGTGCAAGAGGACATGCGGGAAATCGACTTGCTGTCTTATGCAGTCGATCGATTAAAGGGGCTGAGACCTAAGAAGTCTCAACCTTAACGTCAAATTTCACAGCCTCAATCATCTTCACCCGCTCGCTCAAAATGCCTTCGGGTAACTTGCCGTAACGGCCCGTCGTCGTTGCCTTGGTGTGGCCAAGTAGCACGTTGAATTGTTCGTCCATGTAGCCTGCCGCGCGGAATGCGTCTGCAATGCCGTGGCGGAAGCTGTGGAAATTAACCTTGCTATCAATCTTCACGCCAATATCTCTAAAGTAGTCATTAAAGAAACTGGATCCCTCACCGAAATAGCCCCGCGTATCGCGCGCCATTTCCGGGAACAGTCGTTCCTCTCCGGCATCCTTCATGCGGGAATGATAGTCGAGGAAACCCAACGAGACGAGGGCGCTATGAATGGGGATCACGCGCATCGATCCGCCTGTCTTGGTCGATTTGGTTTCGTCGCGTTCCTCGGCGACATGGATCACCCACGTTCCATGTTGCTCATAGACGTCAGACGTTAAGAGCTGGGCAATTTCCCCCAGCCGTGCGCCGCTGTATAGTGCCACCCATGGAAGCCAATAGCGCCAGTCACGGATGGCGACCTTGCCGGGCAGGTGCTCTTGTTCGTCACCCATGCACGTCTCGAATAGAGGGGATGAAAATATCGACTTGAGCTGTTCTTGAGAGAACGGGAAACGCGTTTTGGCGCGCTTATCGAGCGACAGATACATGCCGCGCATGACTTCCGCATCGATATACTCATTCTGCAAAAGCCACTCCGCGAATGATCCCAACGCCGCGAGATATTTATTCTTAGTCTTGTCGCTGATGATAGGGAGCTTCTTCGAAGCGTTTGCTTCAATGATCTTGCGGAATGACATGCCTTTGAAGGCTTTCATGTCTCCAGCTTTGAGCGGCCACTCCGAAAGCTTGTGCTTCCAGTCGCGGACAGCTTTCTTGTTCAACGATGAGATATGCGAACCTTCGCCAACGAACTCGGCGAATAGCTGCACAATCTTGCGATTGCCGTTCCACGTGTCGGCGGTAGCCGATCCGCTTTTCTCGACAGCAAACCTGTCATACAACTCCATGATTGTCTCGCCAGCGACCGCGCGCTTCTTACCCAAGGTCGGGTCATGAGGTGCAACAATCGGATCGGTCGGGACACCTGACCAGTCGCCCTTGTCTCGCTCGGCAGCCCGCTCCAGATATTGCAGCTCGGCTCGCTGCAGCCGCTGGCACAAATCACGGTAGGGGACGCTTCCTTTCTCGATTAGCAATTGCTCACGCCGGATCAAGTCGTCTGCAGCCCACTGGATCAAGGCGGTCTCGCCGGTGGCGAGGTGGCTTCGTAGAACTTTGATGCGATGCGCTCGGCTGTCTTTCAGAAAGTCAGCAGCCCCGGCCATACCTCTCAATTCAAGTGTCGCGTTGAGCTGCACCATCGGGTCATCGGACCACTCGACAACGCCAGCGGCCATATCGGCCTGGAGCTTTGCGCCCGCAGCGGTGCGGTCGCTCTCGGTCGGCAACACTGAACGCTCAAGCCGGTCGCGTTCAAGTTGGGCCTCATAGTGCGCCCAAACCCCAGCCTGTAGGTCGTCAGGTGTCAGATGTCGACGCCTGCGCATTTCATCGAATTCGGCATGCCATGCGGTCAGCACGGGGAGGGCGCGCAAGCGGGCCTCTCGCAGGTCATGGGTGCGCAGCGACTTCCAAAGCTGTGCTCGCTTGAGCTGGGGCTGAATGTCTACCGGGACCTCGATACGGGCATACCAGACGGCGCTTCCGGCTCGCTGCACCACATTTTTTGCGCCCGACATTAGAGCCTCTCATGTATCAATCCGTAACATTTACACGTAACAGTTTGTCAATGCAAAACATTGAAATGATTGACATTATTTACTTAATTAAAGAATTCGCTGGGGAGATAAATATCCTGGTTCCCCAGCCGCATTCAAATTTCCCTTCGCAGATCAAAGGCTTCTAACCCGCAGCCTTTTCGAAAAAAAAAACGGTGATCCGCGACAGCGGCCCACGAGGCTCGAATGGCGTCCGGTCGGCGCCTGCGGCGGCGTGGTCATACTGGCTTTTCTTTTCCGATAGCCTGAGGCGCTTGCCGCTTGCCTAGTCTCTGGCCCAGAGAATCAATGTTCATCGGCCCCCGGCAGCAAGTCGTCGATCCGTCCCGTGGCTCGATAGGCAATCAGTCCAAACCATTCGCGCACCGCAATGTCGGTCCGAGACAGCCCATCAAGGGCGAGGGTGGTGAAGGAAAGTGTGTCGCGGCGACCGCCGACCCACCAGTCGACCGGATAAGCTTCGACCGGAAATCCGGCTTTGCGAAACAAACCAATCGATCGCGGCATATGGAACGCTGATGTCACCAGAACCCAGCGCTCGCCCGGCTTCGGCACCACGAGCGCTTTGGTGAATTCGGCGTTCTCATGCGTGTTGCGCGATTGCCGCTCCATGATCAATCGCGATCTGTCGACCCCAAGGCTTTCGAAGATCGCCGCGGCATAATCCGCCTCCCTGGCATCCGACACCAGCCTCGGACTGCCGCCGGTGAACACCACGCGTGCATTCGGATATTGTCGCGCCAGCGCTGCGGCCGCGATCATGCGGTCGGGCGAGCGACGGACGACCGGTGTGTCGCGCGCAAGTGAAACACCGGCTTCGATCGAGCCGCCGAGCACGATGATGCCGTCAGGCGCACGCTGTCCGGGATCCCAGGGCGGGAAGCGCGATTCAAGCGGATAGATCAGCAATCTTCCAGCCGGCGAAAACGCGGCCACCACAAGCAGCACGGCGGCTGTGATCATAAGCCCGCGGCCAAGCGAAAAAAAACGTGTTGCCGAAAGGATTGCGCCGAGCACACCGAGGCCGATCAGGAAATTGACCGGCGCGAGCGCGTTGCCAAGAGTCTTGGACAATACAAAAAACAACGTAAGGCCTCGGCCTCGTTGATACCAAGAGCGCCATAGCAGCAAACGGCCAATGAAGCCACTGCTACGAATCGTTAGCTCGCCGGATAGGGTGTCGGATCGCCGCGGCCCCATTTATAAGAACTCGAAAGCGGAACAGGTAAATACCACTCAGCCTCGAAGTGGCGGAAGTAAGTGCGAGGTCCGCATCGTCGGATGACGATGCAGCCGGTGGGCTGCCGCATCGGCAAATGCGTATGGATCGCTGCCGAAAACAACTGTATTGCCGCTGCCGGCCCATCTACCTCGTTGTGACTACCGCCATTGCCACATCGACAGGGCATGATTCTGTCCGGCGCAGGATCACGCCGTATGCAACAGTTGTCGCGCAACGTCCGGGCAGGGTGACCGCAATGAGCGAAGCGATCAACGTGGCCAAAGCTTACGATAAGGGACGCACTCTATTCATGGGAATAGAGCTGCTGGTCGCACCCGGTGCGCTCATCCCCCGGCCTGAAACCGAATTGCTTTGCGCCAGCGCGGTCGATGCCCTGCGTCGGCTAAACGTGCCGGAGCCGCGGGTGATCGACATGTGCTGCGGCGCAGGCAATCTGGCATGCGCCATCGCTCTCAAGATCCCCGACGCGCGCGTCTGGGCGAGCGATCTAACCGATGGATGTGTCACCGTCGCACGTCGCAATGTCGCCTATCACGGACTCACGCAACGCATGTCGGTGCTTCAGGGAGACCTGTTCGACGCTTTTTCTGGTCTGCCGCTGGATGGGACCATCGACCTGATCGTCTGCAACCCACCCTATATTTCGGAAACGCGGCTCAGAGGCGACCGTGCCTCCTTGCTCGAACTCGAACCACGTGAGGCATTCGCAGCGGGTCCTTACGGACTTAGCATCCATATGCGGGTGACGAAACACGCGGTCCGATACCTGCGGCCGGGCGGCATCCTCCTGTTCGAGGTCGGCATCGGTCAGGCGCGGCAGGTGACAACCCTTCTTGAGCGCAACAAGAGCTACGAGAGCATCAGCGTGGTAACGAACGAAGCGGGCGAAGGCCGCGTCGTTATGGGACACCTTAAAGGCGCAACAACCTGAACCGCTACGGTGGCGTTCGTGACGCGGTCTGGACGCTGCAGACAAGCATCAGCTCTTCTTGCTCATGACGAAGCGTGAAATTCCCTCGATGGAGTCGAGGTTCTCAGGCAAGAGCTCGCTGTCTTCGACCGTGATTCCGAAGGTTTCCTCGATGAATCCGATGACCTCGAGCACTCCCGTCGAGTCGATGATGCCCTGGTCGAGCAGCGATGTGCCGACCTCAAGCGAGTTCGCTTCAGCAACGTAGAAGTTCGACAGCAAGAAATCGCGAACTTGCCTTCGATAGGTCTCGAGTGGTTCTCCGACTAGCAACATGTTTCAGCTCCAATGCGTAAAGAAAATTCACGATCAGATCATTCGGAAATCGAATCCTGCAGTGCTCTCTTGTTGAGTTTTGCTGTATTCGTTCGCGGCAGGCTGGGCACGATCACAATACACTTCGGCACCATGAAGCTCTCGAGGCGTCGCTGGCACTCTTTCTGAAGCTGCTTCTCGCTCAGTGTTATTCCCTGCTCGATAACGACAAACGCTTTGACTGCCTCACCGAGGAGCTCGTCGGGAACGCCAATGACCGCGGCTTCCCTCACGCCCGGAATATCCATCAGCACGTTCTCCACTTCCTTGGGGGCGATCTTCTCTCCTCGCGACTTTATGATCTCGTCGCTGCGGCCAACGAAGTAGAGGTAGCCTTCCGCGTCCATCCGGCAGTGGTCACCGGTGTACAGAACCTGCTCGCCTGGCAGCGGGCCGGGCTTGAGTTTCCTGGCGGTGGCCTCCGGCTTGCCCCAATAGCCCCGCATCACCGTCGCGCCGCGAATGACAAGCTGGCCGACCACGTCGGGGCCCACGCGTCTGTCGCGCTCGTCGACAATCCACATCTCGGTATTCGGGATGGCGATCCCTACGCTCAAAGGCTTTCGATCGATATCCTCCGGGGGGAGAAAGGTGCAGCGCTTGCATTCGGTGAGGCCGTACATGGAATAAATGCGCGCTTCCGGGAATAGATCCTGCAGCAGACGAATATGCTTCATCGGCAGCGCAGCTCCGGTGTTCGTGACATAGCGGATACTCGAGAGGTCGTGCTCCTTGATCGACTTGAGCCCCGACAGCGTCGAGAAGATCGTCGGCACGCCGGGCAGGCCGGTCACCCGCTCGTCGGCGATAAGGCCGAGAATCTGTGCCGGAAAAGCGAACGACCGTTCGAGGACCAGCCGCGCCCCCGTGCGAAACGCCATGATCATTTGATACAGGCCATAATCGAAGGCGAGCGGCAGGACGTTCAAAATGACTTCGTCTTCGCAGAGCGCAAGATATGAGGCGATCGACGTGCACGCGGTCAGCATGTTCCGGTGCGTCAGCATCACGCCTTTGGGATCGCCCGACGATCCGGAGGTGTACACGATGGCCGCAAGATCGATATCGATGGAGCTGCGCGCGGGAGCCATGTCGTGGCCGGCGGCGCCTGCCTCGCTCCAGCGTACCGCATGGGGCAGCTCCGTCAGTTCGACATCTTCGACGGGCCCGGAAACGATCACCCGGCGCAACGACGTGTATGCCTGCGCGGGCTCCTTGAATATCGGCAAGAGATGTTTGTCGGTGATAAGCGCCGTCGGCTGGCAATCATTGAGCAGGTAGCCAAGCTTGTCGCGCTTGGTGAGCGGATTGACGATGCACACCACGGCATTCGCCTTCAGCACGGCCCAGAAACTGACGACGGTCTCGACAGTGTTGTCGGCGAAGATAATCACCCGATCGCCACGTCCGACTCCGCTTGCGACCAGATAATTCGCGATTGCGTTGGAGCGTGCCTCGATCTCACCATAGCTGACGCGATGCTTGCCGCACACCAGCGCCACCTTTCCACCGAGATAACGGGCGGAGTGGATGAGGTAATCGTGCAGGAGCGGTACAGGACCATGCATCAGGATAGGGCCCCCTCAACCCGGTGCTCGCGATCGATATCGACGGTCAGCTCCAGAGCGTGGCGCCCACCAGGACGGCTCGCGATGAATTGTTGGTGCAGGAGCTGGGTCGATAGCACGCCGACCATCGCCATGTTGTCGGAGTTCGAGAGATCGCCGTTGCCGGTTGTGGCCTGTGTCCGGCACTTATTCCGCAGGCGCGCGACCGCGTCGGGATCGAAGACGTTTGCTTCGCGAATAGCCGCCTCCGAAAGCGCGTCGTCGATATAGGCGGGCGTATCGCGGCCAACGAAACATAGAGCGTCGGGCGCGCGGAATGGCTGCTTCTTGCGGGCGATGATGTCCGACGGCACGATCGGCTCTGCGACGCGCTTCAGAACGTGCTTCTCGTCAAGGACGCGAAGCTTGTAGGCGGGCGGCAGCGAATTCGCCAGCGCGACCACATCCTCGTCAAGGAAAGGAAAGCGTCCTTCAACCGAATGAGCCATGAGCATTCGGTCGCCCTGAGAGGACAGGAGATATCCCGACAGCAGTGTCTGGATTTCGAGATATTCATCCTGCGCAAGGGAGCTCCATTGCGTGAATTCCGGAGGTAGACTGGCGATCAAATTGGAGACCGCATCGTGCTTTGCCGACTCCGCGCACATGTCGCTGGAGAACAGTCGTTTGATGCCGCTGGTCGTTCGCCAGCGGGTGTCATGCGCGAAGCCCGGCGCGGCGTGCTCCGACAGATTGCGCCCAAAAAACTGCCGGGCCATCGCCTGCTGCCGTACCGGTGAGCGTGTGAGATAAGGGTAGAGACGCTCAAGCAGCCGCGCGCGGCGTGTCGACGTGGGTTGCCGGCCCCAGAAACGGCGGACCTTGCCTTCGCGAAAGAGATCGTAGCCGGCAAACATTTCGTCGGCGCCTTCGCCCGACAGCACAACCTTGACGCCGCAGGCGCGCACCAGGCGTGACAGCAGGAACAACGGCGCCGGCGCCGTTCTCAAGATCGGACGCTCGGTGTGGTAGATAACCTGCGGAAAAATCTCGGCGATGTCACTGCGCGAAACCACCACTTCATGGTGTTCACTACCGGTGACACGGGCGACCAATCGCTGGAACTCGGTCTCATCATATTCAGCGTCGGCGAAACGCAGTGAGAAAGTCTGGAAGCGTTCGCCGGCAAAGTGGCATCCCATTGCCGCAACAAGCGAACTGTCGAGCCCGCCGGACAAATAGCTGCCGACGCTTACGTCGGAGCGCACCATTCGAAGCGACGTCGCGGATTCCAACGCGCTGCGCACCTGCTCCACGGCATCGTCGAGTGAACCGGCAAACTGGCCGTCGGGCGAACTGGACAATTGGGGATATCGCGGCTTCCAGAACGCTTTCTCGCGAACGTCGCCGTTTTCATAAATGCGGAAATGTCCCGGGACCAGCTCCTTGATCCCTTCAAACACGCTCTGCGGCGGCACAACGGTCCAGAGAGTGAATGTCTGATCGATGCCGACTGGATCGAAGGTGCGGGGAATCGCTGCATCCGCCGCGAAGATGGCCTTCACTTCGCTGGCGAAATACAGTCGACCTTCGCGCTCGCAGAAATGCAAAGGGCAAATGCCGGTGCGATCGCGCGCCAACACCAGACGGCGGGCTACCGAGTCCCAGATCGCGAGCGCCCACTGTCCGGTCATCCGCTCAAAGGCATCCACGCCCCAGGCCCGATAGGCGTTGACGATGACCTCCGTGTCGCTGCGGGTCCGGAACCTGTAACCAAGCCCGATCAGCTTTTCACGCAACTCAACGTAGTTGAATATCTCGCCGTTGAATACGATCCACGTCGTGCCGCTGGCGTCCGCGAGAGGCTGCTGACCGCTCGAAATGTCGATGATGGACAAGCGGGCATGTGCCAGTCCCGCGCGCTCGTCCCGGTATAGGCCGCGCTCGTCCGGGCCGCGATGGGCGAGCGCGCCGAGCATGCGCATCAAGGCTTCGCGGGAGGGGGGCCCTGCGGCGGCGCTTAATGACACTATGCCCGCGACACCGCACATGCAGGTCAGTCCTCGAACACTTGAGTGACGAGTAGGGGGCGTGCGTGGAGGTAGCGCGTGACACGACGCTTGGCGTCAATATCCCTGAATACCAAATCGACCTGGGCTGCTGTCAGTCCGATAGCCTCTGCGACTTCGTCTGACGGAATCCCGTGATTCACCGCGTAAAGGCACAGATCCATCTGGTGATAAGGCAGCGCAAAATAGAACTCCTCCTGGCTCTGCGGCATCGAGAACGTATCCGTGGTCGGTGGCCTGCGCTGGATCTCCTCCTCGACCTCGAGATATTCCGCGAGCTGATAGACCTGTGTCTTGTAGAGATGAGCGATCGGCATCACGTCCGCAATTCCGTCGCCCTGCTTGACGAAAAAGCCCAGGTCGTGCTCGAGACGGTTCGGTGTGCCGGCGACCGCGTATCGGAGGCGGTCGGCGTGGTAGTACTCCGTCATCTTGCGGACACGCTGCTTGAAATTGGTCGCGGCGACGATCTGGAGATAGGCGTTTGACGAAAGACGAACGGTGCGGGTGCTGCCGTCGCGGCTCTGAACCGTGAGACGGGTGATATTCAATCCGTTGCTCGCGAAAACCGACGGTAGCACCAGCTTGCATTTCCAGCCGTCGTCATATTCGGGAACGACAGTCCGGATTGCCTCGATCTGCCGGCGATAGGCGCCGAGCCCCTCGAGGGCGGGCGATATGTCTTCCAACACAGTATCGATGCCAAGCTGCGCCGCCCAACTGCGGCCGAGCCTCAGCGAATCGTCCGAAGAATGGTGCTCGGGCATGAAGATGCCCAAGACCTTGTCGTTGCCGAATGCACGCACGCACAACGCCGCGACGACGGAGCTGTCGATGCCGCCGGAAAGACCAACGACAGCGCCGCGGCGCCCCAACACGCTCAAGACCTGTTGGCGTAGCGTCTGGACAATCCTCCCGACTTCGGCAGCGGGATCGAGCGCCAATACGTTATTGCCAAACTCCCGCGCAGTCGGAATGTGCGCAGCAAGGGTCATGACAGCGCTTTCCGCTTGCAAAATTCGGCCGGCGTGTAGGTTTGCACGACCGCACTCTCGACCAAGGGAAGGTTGGGGGCGAGGTAGGGCTCGACGACGAGCTCGATATGCGTGCCTGCGACGGGGATCACGTCCAGGCTTGCGAGTGAGCAATCCCAGCCGAGCGATTGCGGCGCTCCATCTCGGTTGCAGCGAAACAGTGTAGCTCCGATCGGCAAAGACGGCCTGGGCGACGCCAGCCATTGGTAGAAAGCTCGCGACCGCAATACCTCTTGCAGTTCAAGCCTAATTCGGAAGCTGGTGGCGTTGAACTTCCCTCGCGTATAGCGGTGAAGCATCCAGGCAAGGGATGCCTCGCCACCGATTGCAGCCGTAGCCTTTGCGAGTGCTCGGCAGGCTATCCGCGAAATATTCACACGATTGGCGCGGAGCCGCCGCAACGTTCGGGCGAGCGTCTCCCGGTAATCGCGGCCCTCGTTGATGATCGTTGTATCGAGAATCCCCAGGAACTTGATAGACCGCCGTGCTTCCAGCAGCCGCGCCGCAACTTCGAACGCCACCACACCACCAAGGGAATGACCGAGAAGGCGAACATGTCCGACAGGTTGGCTCCGGCGAATTTGCTCCATCGCGGCATCTGCCATGGAGGCGACCGTGTTGTTTCCGTTGAGGATGCTCGCCAGGTCGGGGTATTTGATCGGGACGACCCGGGCAATCTTGCCGAGCCCCGCTGCAAAAGCGGCCATGCTCGGGCCGTAACCGAGGGACCCCGGCAACAGGAACAGGACTGGACGCACATCGGCTTGCACGTCCACGGCTTTGGCGGTTGCCTTTCCGCACACAATCGCCTTGACCATATCGGCGGCTGTCATATCGCGCGCGAAGTCTCCGACTGACAGCTCAAGCCCGGTGGCGCTCTCGATTTCTTGAATGCACCGCAGCAGCCTCGATAGATCGTCCCCTTCCTCCCAGGCTCCAGGCATGTCGCGGCTGCCGAAACTCTTGGCCCAGGCATCCTGGACGATTTGATAGATCGTCGGCTCGCGCCCTTGCATCCTTGAGGGATGCAGCTTTTGGTTGACGAACGGATCGGCCGGTCGCTCCGCCATTTCCGGTTGGAGATAAGTCTGAGCCATGGATCACCTGCCGAGCCCAAGACTTGTTATCGCCAGCCATGGAAATTTCGACATCCTGCGTTTGAAGGAGGTTGCCGTCCGCTGGAAGGTCGGCGAACGCCATCGCGATCAGAAAACGGCGGCACTACCCGAGCTTTTCACACTTGGATTTCCACCATCGTCTTGGGTGGAGCTTGGCCAGGCAGCTTTAACGTGCGGCTGGGCATTATCTTACCGACTAGGCCCCGGCGCTTAGACAGGGTTAGGCAGCCATGGTGTGCCACTATGCCGCAGGCGATGGTTCCACAGTGAGAATCCACAGCGTGCCCTAGGCCAGCCGTGGCTGGACACGAAAGCACTGTAGGCCGTTGGTTCCTCGTCCGCGACGCGAGCCTGGCTGAACTCCTGGTTCCCCAGCCAGCACGTTAATTCGTGCTCGCACGCCGCTTGGTTCTCTCGTTGACGATGGATAAACTTCAGGTCGGCAATGCCGGCGACTGGGACCAAAGGTTGCATTCCCGATTCGCTGCTTTACTCAGAGGTGCGATGTCATCGTTGACCAAGCCGGGCACGCCTCCACAAGTAGTGAAGTATTAGTCGTCAACTTCAGATGATCGTTACTAACTTGCTGATATTGCAAGTCATCGAAAAAAGCGACGTTCGGTTCATTTTTAATCTGCCAGAATGTCGCACCTTTACCAATGGTTTACGTAATACCTACAAATTGAAACGCCGGGGCTCGATAACGAGAATGTCATCGAACCCGTATCCGCTGCTTTGCCAATTGCACTTCTGCGGACAGCTCCATTTTCACAACATCCCGCACATTGCGGACCAACGGTTGAAAACCGAGGGACCCTTCGTCATGCTCGCCAGCCTGTCCATTCGTGCCAAGATCACTATCGTCCTTTCATTTTTGCTGCTCGCGATGACGAGCATGGGCCTGGTTGCCGTCCAAAAAATGCGGGCGATCAATGCCAATGCAGTGGACATCCAGGCAAACTGGCTGCCAAGCGTTCGCGTGCTTGGCGAATTGCGTGCGGGCGTGATCACCTATCGTAACGTGATCCGCCAGCACATGCTGTCTGAAACGCTTGAAGAGAAGCTGGCGAACGAAAAGACCCTGGATACCGTGGTCACAAGCAACCTCGCCATTCGCGCGAAGTATGAAAAGCTGATCACATTGCCGGAAGAACGTGCTCTTTACGAGGAATGGGGCAAGGTGTGGGACGCGTATAAGAAAGGCACGCTTGAGGTGCTGGAGTTGTCCCGCAAGAGCGTCGGCAAAGTGCCGCAGGAAGCCATTACGCTGAACACCAAGACCGTGAACCCGATTGGCCTGAAGGCTGACGAGCTTCTCAACAAGGACATCGAACTCAACAACAAGGGCTCCGACGTCGCCGGTGCGGAGGCAAGCGCCAATTACGACGCCGCCTTCACGATGCTCGTGGCCATCCTGGCCGTCTCGGCCGTGCTCGGTATCGGCATCGGCCTCTATCTTGTGAAGGACGTCTCCAGCGGCATCGCATCGATCGTCAAGCCGATGCAGGCATTGGGCCAGGGCGATCTGACCGCCATTGTGCCGCATCAGGGCATGAAGACCGAGATCGGCACCATGGGTGATGCATTGCAGGTGTTCAAGCAGGCGCTTATCGACAAGCGTGCGGCGGACGGAGCAGCAGCAGCCGATGCGGACGCCAAGATCGAGCGTGGTCGCCGCGTCGATAGCATCACCCGCGAATTCGAAGCGATGATCGGCGAGATCGTCGAGACGGTGTCGTCGGCTTCGACCGAACTGGAGGCCTCCGCCGGCACGCTGACCGCGACCGCCGAACGTGCGCAGGATCTGACAACGACCGTGGCAGCCGCATCAGAAGAAGCCTCGACCAATGTGCAGTCGGTTGCTTCGGCGACGGAAGAGATGGCCTCGTCGGTGAACGAGATCAGCCGTCAGGTGCAGGAATCGGCCAGCATCGCCAACCAGGCTGTGGATCAGGCACGTCTCACCAACGATCGCGTCAGTGCCCTTGCCAGCGCGGCAGCACGCATCGGTGACGTCGTCGAGCTGATCAACAACATCGCCGGTCAGACCAATCTTCTGGCACTCAATGCAACGATTGAAGCAGCACGCGCCGGTGAAGCCGGTCGTGGTTTCGCGGTCGTCGCATCGGAAGTGAAGGCGTTGGCCGAGCAGACGGCGAAAGCCACTGGCGAGATCAGCACGCAGATCTCCGGCATCCAGGCGGCGACGCAGGAGTCAGTCGGCGCGATCAAGGAAATCGGCGATACCATCGGCCGCATGTCCGAGATCGCCTCGACCATCGCATCGGCGGTGGAAGAGCAGGGCGCTGCGACCCAGGAAATCTCCCGCAACGTGCAGCAGGCGGCACAGGGTACCATGCAGGTCTCGGCGAACATCACCGACGTGCAGCGCGGCGCGTCCGAGACCGGCTCGGCATCCTCGCAGGTGCTCTCTGCAGCGCAGTCGCTGTCATCCGATAGCACGCGTCTGAAGGTCGAAGTCAGCAAGTTCCTGAACGCTGTACGCGCAGCCTGATAGTACGAAATATCAAGACATCAAAGCCGGCGCGCAAGCGCCGGCTTTTTTGTTATCGATGGGGCGATTTCTGTTCCCGGAGCATCCGGGGCGCAGCACGCGATACCATGCAATTCTCTTCAAAGAGCACGCGCGGCAACGGCCGGTTCCGGCGGCATCGGCCACTTCCTGCGACATCTTGGCGATCTCTTAGTCATTTACTGCAATCGTGTGATTGCGCGCTCCCTTTTTGCGCGGAGCAATATACCGTCGTCGCTGCAAAGTTATTCTGACCGGCGTTGCGTCTTAGAAAGAGACCATGACCCCTATCGATTACGAATACTTGCAGAAGATCCTGAAAGATCGTTCGGGGCTCGTGCTATCGGCCGACAAGAAGTATCTGCTGCGAAAGCAGGTTGATGCCGCGATCGTGCCCGGCATGGGTGCCGGACTGAAAACGTCTCCCGCCAGTATGCGCGTGTAGGAGGGAACATGGCAGACGAGGTTGCTACCAACGGGCGCGTTATCTTCGGGCGCGGTTACAATGTCTGGATCATGGCCATTGACGGGACGTGGCGGCGCAGTTGCGTGCTGAAGGCCGTGTCGAGCTATGACGCCGAGTTGATCCTCGAGACCTCCATCGAGGGCCTCAACCTCAAGGAATTCTTCCTGCTGCTGTCATCGACCGGACTAGCCTATCGCCGTTGCGAACTGGTCAAGGTGAACGGCGCCCAGATCGACATTCGCTTCCTGAACGCCAAGGGCACCAAGAAGAAATCGCCGGCGAAAAACGATCAAGGGGACATGGCGGACGCTTGATCATCAGTCATCACGCGTGGCGCACGCTGATGAAACACGCGCACGGATTTGAAGCCGCGCATCCGCGGCATGACGATATCGACGATCATCGCATCGAAGCTGGCATCTTCCAGCGCCAATAGACCGGCCTTGTCACCATCGGCCGAAACGGTTTCGACTCCTTCGCGTTCCAGTGTCAGCCTGATGGACATGGGAACGAGCGGGTCGTCGTCGACGACCAGACTGCGCTGCATGGCGGCGCCCCCGGCGGGCTCGAGTGAACCTGCAGTCACTCTCCACGCAACACGCAACCATGACGCAACGAATCGTCGACGACCTCGAATTTCTATCCGTTCTGCTGGAGGTGTCTGTCCAGATTTGCACACTTGGGGCATTTCGTTGTTGCCGCATTGCACGCGTCATGTACATGGTCGGATATGAGCATGATGTTCGAAGAACTGGATTATCGCCCGACGCCGATGGGCGTCCTAACCCTGCGGCGCCGGCGGAAGCCGGGGACCGATACCGATATCTTTGAAATCAAGCTCGGCGACGAATTTCTGATGTCTAGCGCCTTCACGGCTGCCGAGATTGCGCTCGCGGATATCGGGTTGGCGTCGCTAACCGGCAGCGGGTTGGATGTTGTCGTTGGCGGCCTCGGTCTGGGCTACACCGCGCAGGCGGTTCTCGCGCATGAGAAGGTGGGGTCGCTCGTTGTCATTGACGCGTTGCCTGAAGTGATCGAGTGGCATCAGGCCGGCCTGATCCCGATCGGCCGCGAATTGTCGGCGGACGGGCGCTGCCGTCTCGTCCATGGTGATTTCTTCAAGATGGCGACGTCAGCGCAGGGCGATCTCGATCCCGATACGGCCGGCCGTCGCTTTGATGCGGTGCTGGTCGATATCGATCATGCGCCGGACAAGCTGCTGCATCCGAGCCATGCTGTGCTCTACACGCCTGCCGGGCTGCAGCGTCTGTCGGAGCATCTCAAACCCGGCGGCGTGTTTGCGCTGTGGTCGAACGATCCACCGGAGGCTGCTTTCACGGCGGTGATGGAGAGCGTGTTCGGCGCGGTGACCGCGCATGTTGTCGCATTCGACAACCTGAACGCCGACGAAGAAGTGTCTAACACGGTCTATGTCGGAACGAAGATCGAAGCGGTCGTATAGCGCGCCGGCCTGCTATTCGGCGGCCTGTTTCGCCAGCACCTGCTTATCGGGAGGGGCACCGTCGGCGTGCTTCGATCGCCCCCAGCCCGACATGATGTTCGAAAGCTTGTCGAGATAGATATAGACCACCGGCGTCGTGAACAGCGTCAGAGCCTGGCTGACGATCAGGCCGCCGACCATCGCGTAGCCGAGTGGCTGGCGGATTTCCGAGCCGGTGCCGGTGCCGAGCATCAAGGGCACGCCGCCGAGCAGCGCCGCCATGGTCGTCATCATGATCGGGCGAAAACGCAGGATAGCTGCCTTGCGGATCGCTTCTTCCGGCTCGAGATGTTCGTCGCGCTCGGCGGAGATCGCAAAGTCCACCAGCATGATGCCGTTCTTCTTCACGATGCCGATCAGCAGGATGATGCCGATCAGTGCGATCAGGCTGAAGTCGAAGCCGAACGCCATCAGAATCGCCAGCGCGCCGACGCCGGCCGAGGGCAGGGTGGAGAGGATCGTCAGCGGGTGGATGTAGCTCTCATAGAGAATGCCGAGGATCAGATAGACCACGACCAGCGCCGCGAGGATCAGCAGTGGCACCGTCGAGAGTGACTGCTGGAACGCCTGCGCCGTACCCTGGAAAGTGCCGCGCAAGGTCGAAGGTGCCCCCATCTCCTGCATGGCATTCTGCACGGCGTCGGTCGCCTGTCCGAGCGCCACGCCCTGTGCCAGGTTGAAACTGATGGTGATCGCCGGGAATTGCCCCTGATGGCTGATGGACAGCGGTCGCACCGGCACCGTGGTCCATTTCGCAAAGGCCGACAGCGGCACCATGTCGCCCGTCGTCGGCGACTTGATGTAGATCTTGTCGAGTGAATCCAGCTTGCCCTGCATCTCCGGCAGGATTTCGAGAATGACGTGGTAGCTGTTCAACTGGGTGAAATACTGGGCGACCTGACGCTGGCCGAATGCGTCATACAGCGTGTCGTCGATCAGTTGCGGTTGAATGCCGAAACGTGAGGCGTTGTCGCGGTCGATGGTCAGAGTCAGCGTCGTGCCTTTGGTTTGCTGGTCGGTGGCGACGTCGCGTAGCTGGGGGAGCGTCTGCATCTTGGCCAGAATCTTCGGCGCCCATTCGTTCAGTTCGGCCAGATTGGCGTCCTGCAGCGTATACTCGAACTGGGTGCGGGTGGCGCGGCCACCGAGCCGCACGTCCTGCGCGGCCTGCATGAACAAGCGTGCGCCCTGAACCTTCTCCAGTTGCGGCCGTAACCGTGCAATGATCTGCTGCGCGCTGGCGGTGCGTTCATCGCGCGGCTTCAGCGTGATGAACATGCGTCCTGTATTCAGCGCACCGCCACTGCCGCCGATCGCCATCGCGACGGTGGCGACATCAGGATCGGCCTGCACGATCTTGCCGAGTTCTTCCTGATGCACCTTCATGTCCGCAAAGGAAATGTCCTGTCCCGCTTCGGAGGCTGCGGTGATCAGGCCGGTGTCCTGCTGTGGGAAGAAACCCTTGGGGATGATGACGAACAGATAGACCGACAGACCGAGCGTCGCGAAGAACACCATGAGCGTCGTCAGTCGCCAGTGCAGCACCAGGTCGAGGCCGCGCTCATAGGCGCGCAGCATGGCGTCAAAGACATTTTCGCTGAGCTGATAGAGCCGGCCGTGTTTAGCGTGCTTCTGCTCGCGCAGGAAGCGCGACGCCATCATCGGGGTCAGGGTTAGCGACACCACCAGCGAGACGAAGATGGCCATGGCCAGCGTTACCGCGAATTCGCGGAACAGGCGGCCGATGATGCCGCCCATCAGCAGCAGCGGGATCAGCACCGCGACGAGCGAGACTGATATCGAGACGATGGTGAAACCGATTTCGCCGGCGCCTTTCAGCGCGGCGGCCATCGGTGCTTCGCCTTCCTCGATATAGCGCGTGATGTTTTCCAGCATCACGATGGCGTCGTCGACCACGAAGCCAACCGAGATGGTCAGCGCCATCAGCGACAGGTTGTCGAGCGTATAGCCGAACACCCACATCAGCGCACACGCGCCGAGCAGCGCCAGCGGTACGGTGACGCTGGGAATGATCGTCGCCCAGACGCTGCGCAGGAAGATGAAGATTACCATCACGACAAGGGCAATGGTCAGCAGTAACGTGAACTGTACGTCGGCTACTGCTGCGCGAATGGTTTGCGTGCGATCGCTCAGCAGCTCGATCTTCACGGTCGGCGGAATTGCCGCCACCAGTCGGGGGAGTTCGGCCTTGATCTTGTCCACGGTGTCGATGACATTGGCGCCGGGTTGCTTGAAGATCACCAGAAACACGCCGCGCTTGCCGTTGGCCCAGGCCGCCTGCTTGGCGTCTTCCGGGCCTGTCACCGCCGTGCCGATATCCTTGATCCGAAGTGGGCCGCCATTGCGATAGGCGATGATGACGTCGTTCCAGTCCTTCGATTCCGGCAACTGGTCGTTGGCGTAGATCGTGTAGCTGCGGGTCGCGCCGTCGATATTGCCTTTCGGGCTGTCGACAGTGGTGATCGCGATCTGGCTGCGGACATCTTCGAGCTGCAGCCCCTTGGCCACGAGTTTGGCGGGATCGATCTGGATCCGGATCGCCGGCTTTTGCTGGCCGCCGATGGAAACCTGGGCGACACCGGAGATCTGGCTGATCTGCTGTGCCAGTTGCGCATCGACACTGTCGCTGACTGTTGTAATGGGGAGTGTATCCGACGTCGCCGACAGCAGCATGATCGGCGAGTCTGCCGGGTTGACCTTGCGATAGGTGGGCGGGCTCGGAAGCGCTTTTGGCAGTTGTCCGCTGGCGGCATTGATCGCGGCTTGCACGTCATTGGCGGCGCCATCGATCGAGCGGTTGAGATCGAACTGGATCGTAACCGCTGACGTCCCGAGCGAACTCGTCGACGTCATCTGCGCGACGCCGGGGATCTGCGCGAGCTGTCGCTCCAGCGGCTGCGCCACCGACGACGCCATGGTCTCGGGACTGCCGCCGGGCAGGGTGGCGGACACCTGGATGGTCGGGAAGTCGACTTGCGGCAGCGGCGCGACCGGAAGCAGCGGATAGGAGACCACGCCGACGAACAGGATGCCGGCCATTAACAACGATGTTGCGATCGGATAGCGAATGAACGGCGCTGAGATTCCTCCGTTCATGGCTACTGGCCCTTCGTCGGAGTGGTCGCAGATGTTGCGACGGATGTCGCCACCAGCGCGCCCGGCTGAACCTTGTACTGCCCGGCGACGATCACACGCTCTCCCGCGTTCAGCCCATCCTCGACCACGGTGCGGCCATCGGTGGAATTGCCGACCTTGATCTTCTTCAGTTCGGCCTTGTTGTCGGGGCCGACCGCAAAGGCATAGAGCCCGTCGGTGCCATGCTGAACGGCGTCATCGGGAATGACGGTCGCGTCCTTCAGCGTGGTCACCAGTAGTCGGGTCGAGACCGAGAGGCCGGGCCAGAGTACATGGTCCTTGTTGTCGAATACCGCCTTCAGCCGGATCGTGCCGCTGGTGGTGTCGACCTGATTGTTGATCACCGACAGCGTGCCTTCCGACAGCACGCGCTTTCCGTCGGTGGTCAGCGCGATCACCTTGAGTGGATTCGCCGCGAGCGACCGGTTGATGTCGACGAGGTTCTGTTCAGGCGCGGTGAAGATCACCGCAATCGGTTCGATCTGCGCGATGGTGACGATGCCCGTCTGGGTCGCGGCATTGACGATGTTGCCCTTGTCGACCTGGCGAAAGCCGACGCGGCCGGAGATCGGCGCCTTGATCGTGGTGTAGTCGAGCTGGGTTTGGGCGTTCGAGATCGCCGCATCATCGGCGGCGATCTGCGCGCTCAACTGCTGCACGGTGGAGCGTTGTGTGTCTGTTTGTTGCCGCGTCGCGAATTCGCCTAGTTTGGTGTAGCGCTGCAGGTCGAGATTGGCGTTGGCGAGATTGGCTTCGTCCTGCGCCTTCTTGGCCTTGGCCTGATCGAGCGCTGCCTGGAATGGGCGGGGATCAATCTGTGCGAGCAGGTCACCTTCCCGAACGATCTGTCCTTCGGTGAAAGCGATAGTGTCGATCTGGCCATCGACGCGAGTCCGTACCACCACGGTGTTGAAGCCTTGCACAGTGCCCAAACCGCCGAGATAAACAGGGAAATCGGTTGTCTCGACGGATGCGATTTTTACCGGGATGGGGGCAGGGCCACGCGGTTTGTCTGCATTCGCCCGCTGCGCTCCGGTAGTCTCGTAGTGGCGCCAGGCGATGGTTCCACCGGCGGCCAGGAGCGCCAGAAGGATCAAGCCAGTCCATCGAAAACGGGTACGCGTTATCATGGTGATCCCATCAATCTCTTGGCTACCAGTGAAGCAGACATGCGCATCCAATGCGCGCCCGCTGGGTGGCCCCTGATCAGCTAGGTGGCCACTCAAATGCTGTAAACACACGACCGCTTGAACACGTGCTTCATTGCGAAATCTTCATGTTCGCTATGATTTACGCGTGGTTTCTCGCATCGTTCCAATAGGACACTGCGCCTCATTTTATGCGGCGTCTTGGACAATCCATCGACGCAGTGAGGCGCGCCTGGTGTTGTAACTGCGCGCTGTATCCGCCATAGGCTCGACCAAGCCGGCATTGCGGCTGCAAACATATCTCGGGAGTGCAATATGGACGAGTTGAACGGGCGGATGATCGCCTGTCAGATTTTGATCACCGGATTGATCGCGCGGGTCGCCAACGACTCGCCAGATCCGCTGCGCTTCCTGACCGACTATCGGGACGAGATCAAAGCCGTCGTGCGTGGCATCAACATCGCAGGAATGGAGAATACGGATCGGGTGAGGCAGTCGGCGCTTCAGACCGTCGATGAAATGTTCTCGCTGATGAAGCCGCCGAGCTCGGATTGAACGAGTTCACTACAGGCCGCTTTTCCCGCGGGTTTTATTGCGCCGGCTTCGTCGTGCTGGCCAAATATTAGAACGATTTCAACATCAGTTTAGAATCGTTTTTATCTGGATGTATTCAAGCGTGTGACTGTCTTGATTCCGCCCGAATGTGTTGACGCTCCCGCTAGTGCCAAGCTACCGCTGCCTCGAATTGGCGCAGAATGAGCTGCGCATGGGACGGCAGGGGCAGAGTTTATGGGGTTAGCGAAGATTCCGGTATCGTTGCGTTCGAGTGTCACGACGGCCACCAACGAACGATCCGATAGCAACCATTCCGCCCGCAAGACCTCTGCCGTTGCCGGGATGATCGCCGTCGCCTCGTTCGGCGGCGCGGAAGCCCAGCAATCGGTACTGCCGCCGGTAACGGTCGATGCACCGGTCGCGCGACCGCGTCCGGCGGTGCGACCGACACCCGATCAGATACGTGCGCGAACCGCACTACGACGCGCGGCGCGTCGGACCCAGCCAGTGCAAGTGGCGCCGGTGCCTTACCCGAATGCAGGTGGCCTCGCGGCAGACGCCAATCCTTATGCCGACGCCGCAGCGCCTTATAAAGGCGACCGGCTTGCGGGAACCAAATTCTCCGAAAAGCTGATCGACACGCCGCGGACGGTCACCGTGCTGACCAAAGAAATCCTCGAAGACAAGAATGCGACAAGCCTGAAGGAAGTGGCGCGCACGACCGCCGGTGTCACGCTCGGTACGGGCGAGGGCGGTAACGCTTTCGGTGATCGCTTTTTTATCCGCGGATTCGATGCACGAAACGACATCTTCATCGACGGTGTGCGCGATCCGGCCATCAGCATTCGCGAAAATTTTTTCACCGAGCAGGTCGAGATTCTGCGTGGTCCGGCGTCGTCCTTTGCCGGTCGCGGCACAGCAGGTGGCGCCATCAATATCGTGACCAAACAGGCCGGTGACCGCAATTTCCAGAAGGTCGAAACGACCTATGGCACCGACCAGACCAAGCGCATTACCTTCGACGTCAACCAGGTCGTCAATCCCACCCTCAGTTTGCGCACCGGCGGACTCTATCAGGATGCCGAAGTGGCTGGCCGGAACTACGTGACGGACGATCGCTGGGGAGCATTCGGTGCTTTGAAATGGACGCCGACGGACGCCTTCAAGGTTACCGCCAACTACGTCCACACCGATCTCAGCGGCCTGCCGGATTTTGGCGTACCCTATAACCGCACGGCGCGTGCGCCCGTTACCGACATCAACGTGCCGCGGGAAACCTATTACGGCTTCGTCAACCGCGACTTTCAGAAGGCCCGGCAGGATTTTGGTACAGTTATCGGTGAATTGAAGATCACGCCCGATATCACACTCACCAATAAGACCCGACTGGAGCGCTCGATCCTCGATTACGTTGGGACGCTGCCCAGCAATGCCACGGCAACCACCGCAACGCTCTCCGCGCAGAGCCGCTACCAGGTTACGGATGTGGTGGCCAACGTCACCGATGCGACGTTCAAGTTTGACGCCTACGGAATCAAGAACACGTTGGTGACCGGCGTGGAGATTTCGCAGGAAAGCGTGATGCGCGATAATTATACGGGTTTGACGTCCGAGCTGAACGGCATTTTGAGCGGTACGCAACTTATCGTGCCGATCGCCAATCCGCCCAACCTGTTCCCATTCAACAATGCGCCCCAGCGCGCGAACAACCCGACCAATATCAATGTGGATACCAAGGCGGCTTACGCCATTCATACGGCGAATTTTCAGGACGTCGTGATCCTGAATGGCGGAATTCGCTACGATGACTATGAGATCAACGGCTCTAACCTGACTTCAAGTACTGGCGTGAAGACCGGCATGGTTAACTACAACCTTGGCGCTGTTCTGAAGCCGGTGCCGTATGGCAGCCTCTATGGCGCATTCGCTACATCGTCCAACCCGGTCGGAGCTGAACTCGATGCGACTGGCACGGCGTATGGCGGACTTGTGGTCAACAATACGACCTTCCAGGCCTTGGCCCCCGAAGAGAACCGGTCGTCGGAATTGGGCACCAAGTGGGAGCTGTTCGATCGCCATCTGCTGGTCACGGCGGCGCTGTTCGAGACCGTCAAGAGCAATGCTCGCGAAACAAGCGGAAGTGACATCATCGCCGGTGCGCAATATCGCGTGCGCGGTGTCGATCTCGGTATGGGCGGTAAGATCACCCCGCGCTGGAGCATGTTTGCCGGTGCAGTGTTCATGGAATCCAAAGTTCTGAAGTCAATCGATCCGACGCAGGTCGGCGCGCAACTCGCCAACATCGCCCACGAATCCTTCAACTTGCTGACCAAGTACCAGATCACCGAGCCATGGGAGATTGGCGGACAAGCAACTTACGCTTCGCAGATCTACGGAGGTACGTTCGGTGCCGTTAACGGCAATGTGTTGCCGTCACACTGGCGGTTCGATGCTTTCACGGAGTACAGGTTCGACAAGCACCTGAAGGCGAAAGTATCGGTCAACAACATCTTTGATACGGTCTATTATGACGCGTTTTATCGCAGCAATACGCCATTCACGTTCATCGCGCCCGGACGGTCGGTCTGGTTTACTCTCATGGGGTCACTATGATCGCCGGTCGTCATGCTGATCTGCATCCCTGACGTTCTGAGCAAGAGTGATGTGGCGGAGTTCCGCCGCATCATGGATGCGGCCGGTTGGGAGGACGGTCGCTCCACTGCTGGTGCCCAATCCGCACTGGTCAAACGAAATGAGCAACTGCCGCCGGACAGCGAGGTTGCCCGCGCGCTCGGCAATCGCATCATCTCGGCACTGACGTCGAATCCGCGGTTTTTATCGGCGGCAATTCCGCTGCATATCTTTCCGCCGCTATTCAATCGTTACGTCTCGTCGGATGGACATCACTTCGGCGTGCATGTCGATAATGCGGTGCGCGGCGATCATCTCACCGGAATGCGTATCCGCACCGACCTGTCAGTCACATTGTTCCTCTCTGAACCCGAGGAATATGATGGCGGTGAGCTCGTCATCGAAGACAATTACGGCTCGCACGAGGTGAAGCTGCCGGCCGGTCATCTCGTACTTTATCCTGCTTCCAGTCTGCACCTTGTAACGCCTCTAAGGGCAGGTATGCGCGTAGCGTCTTTTTTCTGGCTTCAGAGCATGATACGAGATGCTCACGCGCGCAGCATGATCTTCGATCTCGACAGCGCGATTCAGAGCCTGGTTGAACGTCTCGGAAGGGACGACCCAGAAACGGTCAAATTGACGGGCATCTATCATAATCTCATTCGCTACTGGGCCGAGGTATAAGCTTGTTTAGAACCGTTCTTAAGTTGCTGGCTGTGCTGGCAGTGGTCGCGTTTGCTTCGCCAATCATTGCGCAGCAAGCTGCAAAGCCCGCGGCGCCGGTGGTTGTTCAGCCAGCTCCCGCTGCGACGCCGGCCCCGGTAGCTGCCCAGCCGAGCAACCCGGCGGCGAGCCCGGCTGCCTCGACTGCTCCTGCGAGCCCGATGGCCGAGGCCGCGGCGCGACCGATCGTGGCGACCGGCGAGCACGATTTGTCGCCCTGGAAAATGTTCATGGGCGCCGACATCATCGTCAAGGCGGTGATGGTGGGTCTGGCTTTCGCATCGATCGTGACCTGGACGGTCGGCATCTTCAAGATGATGGAACTGACCTGGGCCATGCGTCGCCTGAAGGCCGCGCTTCGCAAGATCGGTGAAGCACGCTCGCTGTCCGAAGCGCAGATGGCGCTCGGCGAGCGCGGTACGATCCTGTCGCGCCTGTTGGCGGCGGCGATGCGGGAAGGACGGATGTCCGTCGGCATTTCGAGCGATGAAGGCATCAAGGAGCGCGCCGCGTCGAGTTTCGGCGAAATCGTCCGCGCTGAAGGCCGCAAGGTGCGCACCGGCATGGGCGTGCTCGCCACCATCGGTGCAACGTCGCCGTTCGTCGGACTGTTCGGCACCGTGTGGGGCATCATGAACAGCTTCATCGGCATCTCGAAGTCGCAGACCACAAATCTTGCAGTGGTGGCGCCCGGTATCGCCGAAGCACTGCTGGCCACCGCCATTGGCCTCGTCGCGGCGATCCCGGCTGTCATCATCTACAATCACTTCGCGCGCGTGACGAAAGCCTACATGGAAATCGTCGGCCGTGCGCAGGGCGCCGCCGGTCGTCTACTGTCGCGCGACCTCGACCGCACGCATTCGAGTTCACACGCGCGCGCGGCGGCTGAATAACCATGGGCATGTCGCTTTCCGAAGGCTCCGACGACGATGATGATTTCGCTGAAAATCACGAAATCAATGTCACCCCCTTCATCGACGTCATTCTGGTTCTGTTGATCATCTTCATGGTGGCCGCGCCGCTGTCGACGGTGGACCTGCCGATCAATCTGCCATCCTCCACGGCGACGCCGCAGAAGAAGCCGGACAAGCCGACTTATGTGAGCATCAAGCCGGATCTCGCTGTGGCGATCGGCGAAAACATGGTCAAGCGCGTCGACCTCGTGCGCCAGCTCGATGCGATGGGCGACGGCAACAAGGATCGTCCGATCTTCCTGCGCGTCGATCGCGGTGTGCCCTATGGCGAATTCTTCGATGTGATGGAACGGCTGCGTGCCGGTGGCTATCAGAAGACCAAGCTCGTTGCGCTGGAAGGTGTTCCGGATGCCGCGGCGGCATCGCCGGCATCGATCTCTGTGCCTGACGCGCCGAAGCCCTGACGTTACGGAAGCGCTATGTCCGAGCTCGATAGAAAGTCGTCCTGGCGACTGTGGCTGATTGCGGCGCTTGTCGCGGTGCTGCTGCATGTCGGCGGCATCGCTGCGGCCGTGTTCGAGATGCAGCAGGAAGACGACGACGACGGCCTTGGCGCCAATGCCATCGAAGTCGGAATGGAAATGGTGTCGCCCGACGTCGAGCCGACCGATCTTCCGCAGGGCCCGGATTCGGAGGCCTCGACCGCGTCTCCTGCCGTTCAGGAGCAGAAGGCTGTCGAGAAGCAGAGCGATCTCCCCAAGGAGACGTCGCATGAGAGTGAGGAACCCGATCAGGTCGTGACCGAGAGCAAGGCGACCAAGCCGGAAGAAGAGACACCCGAAAAGGCGCAAAAACAGCAGCAGGCGTCGCAGGAATCCGTCGCGTCGGAAGCCGCCGCACAGCAGAAACTCGATGATTCCAAGACTGGCGAGAAAGCGCAGGCGCAGCAGGCCGGTATCGGCGTCGACAAGAAGCGCTTGTCAGCAAAATGGGAGCGGCAACTCAGCGCCTATCTGGAGAGAAACAAACGCTATCCTGATGTCAAGAAGTTCAAGAACTTGACGGTGAAAATCGGCTTCAGACTAGATCGGATGGGCAAGGTGATGTCCGCCAATGTGGTCGAAGGATCTGGCGATTCAGCCTACGATGAGGCCGCAGTTTCAATCCTGCATCGCGCTAAGAACATGCCGCCACCTCCGCCGGAGCTGGCCGATGAAACATTGAGTTACGTTGTTGACATCCGTTTCACGGAAAAGAAGACCTAATTCATCTACCGGCCGCCCGCCGGCATTTGCTCCAAAACACTTGCCGGCGCTGCCCAAAATCTCTCGGTTAATACGTCGCCCGTCCGCCCGAAATGTCGAACACCGCGCCGGTCGAGAAGGCGCAGTCTTCCGAGGCCAGCCAGGCGGCCATCGCGGCCAGTTCCTGCACCAGCACGAAACGTCCTTTCGGAATCTTCGACAGCATGAAGTTGATGTGCTGCTCCGTCATCTGGTCGAAGATCGCGGTCTTCGCGGCAGCAGGCGTGATGGCGTTGACGTTGATCTCGTGGCCGGCCAGCTCCTTGCCGAGCGATTTGGTCAGCGCGATCAGACCGGCCTTCGATGCCGAATAGTGCGAGGCGTTCGGATTGCCTTCCTTGCCGGCGATGGAGGCGATGTTGACGATGCGGCCGTAATTCTGCTTCAGCATCACCGGGACGACGGCCTTGCAGCACAGGAACGGGCCGTCGAGATTGATGCGCATCACCTTGCGCCAGTCGTCGTAATCGATCTCCCACACCGGCTTGTTGAATCCGGTGATGCCGGCATTGTTGACCAGGATATCGATCTTGCCGAACTCCTGAAGCGACGCATCGCACGCTTCATCAATTGAAGTCACGTCGGTGACGTCGACTTTGAGGGCAATCACTTCGTCGCCGATCTCGCTCGCCGTTTTTACGGCCAGGTCAATGTCCTGATCCCAGATCGCCACCTTGGCACCGGAAGCCACGAAGCGTTCGGTGATCGCGCGGCCAAAGCCCTGGGCGCCGCCGGTGACCACGGCACAGCGGCCGTTCAGATCGATCTTGTTCATGATGCGGTGTCCTTCGTTATATAAATGACTAGGCGCTGTCGGTGCACTCCCTCGCCCCGCGCTTGCGGGGAGAGGGTGGGGTAAGGGGCTCTTCGATCCGCGCGCTCCGCATGTGCATTGAGTTGCATGCATTGCCCCTCATCCACCGCGAAGACGCGGCGACCTCTCCCCGCAAAAGGGCGGGGAGAGGTTAAGAGCTAAAGCGTCCAGCCGCCGTCGATGATGTGCGCCACGCCGGTGGTGAAGGCGCTTTCGTCGCTGGCGAGATAGACGGCGAGGGAGGCGATTTCCTCGGCGGTGCCGAGACGGCCCATCGGTTGCCGGCTCACGAATAGCTCGCGGCCATTCGGGCCTGCGGCCGCGGCGCGGTCGAGCATCGATGGTGTCTCGATCGTGCCGGGGCAGATGGCGTTGCAGCGAATGCCCTTGGTGATGAAGTCGGCCGCGACCGCGCGGGTGAGGGCGGCAACGGCTGCTTTCGTGGCGCCATAGACATAGCGGTTGGGGGCGGCCTTGAAGACGCCTGCAGCGGAGGAGATGTTGACGATCGCGCCATGACCATTCTCGAGCATGCCCGGCAGAAATGCCTTGATGGTCCGGTGCATGGATTTGACGTTGAGGTCGAACGAGAAGTCCCAGTCGCTGTCGGAACATTCCAGCACGGTGCCGTGATGCACGAAGCCGGCGGCATTGAGCAGGATGTCGACAGTGCCGACCTTCTTCGCCATCGCTTCGACGGCGGCGGTGTCGCGCACGTCGAGCCGCGCGGTTTCCGCCACGCCATCCTTGGTGAGCAGGGCGACGCTCTTGTCGTCGATATCGGTGGCGAACACCGTCGCACCTTCGCGTGCAAAGGCCAGCGCGCAGGCGCGGCCGATGCCGACGGCACCGGCGGTGACGAAGGCGCGTTTGCCTTTCAGGCGATCAGTCATGAGAGTTCTCCCTGAGACTTCTTTGTTTTGGGTATTGTCGAGATCGTCATTCCGGGATGCAGACCCGGAATCCCGATCTATTCAGTCAGGCCAGCTCGGGATTCCCCGCCACTTCGATTGGAGTGGCTGAGATTCGCGCGCGGCGCTCGCCGCACGCGCCCCGGAATGACAACCTCTAGTGATTATGGCGCGCCGTTCCGACCTTGCCGGCGATATCGTGATAGCGCGTGGCAAGTTCGAGGCAGGCGCCGGTGGCCTGTTGGCCGACGGTGTTGCGGTAAAGCTCCTGCCATGGCGTCTGGTTGGCCGGATATTTGAAACCGCCATTGGCCGTCAGTTCGGCGCGACGTCGCTTCAGTTCCTCATCGGAGATCAGGATGTCCGCCGAGCCCTTGTTGAGGTCGATGCGGACCTTGTCGCCCGTTTTCAGGATTGCCAGGCCGCCATTGGCTGCCGCTTCAGGCGTCGCGTTGAGGATCGACGGCGAGCCTGACGTGCCGGATTGCCGGCCATCGCCGATGCAAGGAAGTGAGTGGATGCCGCGCTTGATGAGTGCCGCCGGTGGCTGCATGTTCACCACTTCCGCGCCGCCGGGATAGCCGATCGGACCGGTGCCGCGCACGAACAGGATGCAGTGTTCGTCGATATCGAGCGACGCGTCGTCGATGCGATGGTGATAGTCCTCCGGCCCCTCAAACACGATGGCACGGCCTTCGAACGCATTTGGATCCTTCGGATTGATCAGATAGCGATCGCGGAATTCCTTGGAGATCACCGAGGTCTTCATGATCGCTGAGTCAAACAGGTTGCCGCGGAGCACCAGGAAGCCGGCATCCTTCATCAGCGGCTTGTCGTAGGACCAGATCACATCATTATCCGGCACTGGCGACCTGGCGCAGTTCTCGCCCATGGTCTTGCCGTTCACGGTGATTACATCCTCGTGGATGCGCTTGTGCTTCATCAGCTCGCGCACCACCGACGGTACGCCGCCGGCGCGGTGATATTCCTCGCCGAGATAGAAGCCGGCCGGCTGCATGTTCACCAGCAGCGGGACGTCGTGGCCGAATTTCTGCCAGTCGTCGATGTCGAGCTCGACGCCGATGTGGCGCGCCAGCGCGTTAATATGAATCGGCGCGTTGGTCGAGCCGCCAATGGCGGAATTGACCACGATGCAGTTCTCGAAGGCCTTGCGTGTCAGGATGTCCGACGGCTTGAGGTCCTCCCACACCATGTCGACGATGCGGCTGCCTGTCTCATAGGCAATCTGGCCGCGCTCGCGATAGGGCGCCGGAATCGCCGCGCAGCCGGGCAGGGACATGCCCAATGCTTCGGCCAGCGAATTCATCGTCGACGCGGTGCCCATGGTGTTGCAATGCCCGACCGATGGAGCGGATGACGCGACCAGCGTCATGAATTCTTCGTAGTCGATCTCGCCGGCGGCCAGCCGCTCGCGTGATTTCCAGACCACGGTGCCGGAGCCCGTGCGCTGGCCTTCGTGCCAGCCGTTCAGCATCGGTCCGCCGGACAACACGATCGCGGGGAGATTGACTGTCGCCGCCGCCATCAAACACGCCGGCGTGGTTTTGTCACAGCCGGTTGTCAGCACGACCCCGTCGAGCGGATAGCCGAACAGGATTTCCACAAGGCCGAGATAAGCGAGGTTGCGATCAAGCGCCGCAGTCGGCCGCTTGCCGGTCTCCTGTATTGGATGGACCGGAAACTCCATCACCAGACCGCCCGCGGCGGTAATGCCTTCGCGCACGCGTTTGGCGAGTTCGAGATGATGGCGATTGCAGGGCGACAGGTCGTTGCCGGTCTGCGCAATGCCGATGATCGGCTTGCCGGACTGCAATTCGTGACGCGTCAGGCCGTAGTTCAGATAGCGCTCAAGATAGAGTGCGGTCATTCCGGGATTGTGGGGATCGTTGAACCATTCGCTCGAACGAAGTTTGCGCTTGGTGGTCCCCGAATTCGGCTTGGTCATCATTTCTCCCGCAGCGCACACTTTTTGAATGGTGCGTCGTCTCTTTTGATTGGTCACGAATGTTTGCACGCCGCCGGATGCTTCGCAACGTTTGCATCGGCAACATTTTTCTACGACTATGATCCAACGACAAGCCGCCAGAAAATCTGGTAGGATGTCAGACAAGTAAGAACATGCGGCCCCGGCAATCGGAGGACGCAGTCTCTAAAGATGAGACATTTGGGAGGGAAATGTATGGCGTCCGTGCAGATTCACGACGTTCGTAAGTCTTTTGGCGGTTTTGAGGTTCTTCACGGCGTATCTGTCCCCATCGAGGATGGGCAATTCGTCGTGCTGGTGGGGCCATCCGGCTGCGGAAAGTCCACATTGCTGAGAATGCTTGCGGGACTGGAGAAAATCACCTCCGGCACGATCTCGATCGGCGACCGCGTGGTCAATGATGTCCAGCCGAAAGAGCGCGACATCGCCATGGTGTTCCAGAACTATGCGCTTTATCCGCATATGACGGTTGCCCAGAATATGGGCTTTTCGCTCAAGCTGCGCGGTGCCGACAAAAGCGAGATCGATCAGAAGGTCAATCGCGCCGCCGATATTCTTGATTTGAGGCGCTTGCTCGATCGCTTTCCCCGGCAGTTGTCGGGTGGTCAGCGCCAGCGCGTCGCCATGGGCCGCGCCATCGTGCGCGATCCGCAGGTCTTCCTGTTCGATGAGCCGCTGTCGAATCTCGATGCCAAGCTGCGCGTCGCCATGCGGGCCGAGATCAAGGAACTGCATCAGCGCCTGAAGACGACGACGGTCTATGTGACGCATGACCAGATCGAGGCCATGACCATGGCAGACAAGATCGTGGTGATGCAGGATGGCATCGTCGAGCAGATGGGCGCGCCATTGGAACTCTACGATCACCCCGAAAACAAGTTCGTTGCAGGCTTCATCGGATCGCCCGCGATGAATTTTCTCGAAGGCACGCTGAAGGTGAACGGTGGCCAGCCATGGGTCGAGACCGCCAACGGCGCGAAGCTGCCGATCACGGCGGCGCCCGCAACGGCGAACGACAAGTCGGTGACCTACGGTATTCGGCCCGAACATCTCGAATTTGCTGATGACGGCATCGAGGCCGAGGTCGTGGTGGTCGAGCCGATGGGGTCGGAGACTCAGGTCGTCGCACGCATCGGCACCCAGGATATCATCGCGATCTTCCGTGATCGTCGTCCGGTGGCGCCGGGTGACAGGATTCATCTCAGGCCGCGCGCGAATTCGGCGCATCTGTTCGACAAGGAGACCGGCAAGCGCGTCAACTGACGCGCCTTGCACCCATCAATTTCAAAACATTGGTCGATCAACGAACCAATATCACAGGGAGAAGACGAAAGATGACTGGATTTACACCGGATCGCCGATCTCTGCTCAAGGGCGGGGCGATCACGCTGGCTGCCGCGGCGACCATGTCCGCGGATCAGTTGCTGGGCTACGCCAAAGCCTGGGCGCAGACCTCACAGTGGAAGCCGGAAGCTGGCGCCAAGATCAATCTGCTGCGCTGGAAACGCTTCGTCGAAGCCGAAGACGTGGCCTTCATGAAGATCGTCGACGCCTTCCAGAAGGCGACCGGCGTCACCATCACCGTCTCCAACGAATCCTATGACGACATTCAGCCCAAGGCTTCGGTTGCCGCGAATACCGGGCAGGGCCTCGACATGGTCTGGGGTCTGTACTCGCTGCCGTTCCTGTTCCCGACGAAGTGCATGGACGTCACCGACGTTGCCGACTATCTCGGCAAGAAGAATGGCGGCTGGGCCGAGTCCGGCAAGCAATACGGCATGTATAATGGCAAGTGGATCGGCGTTCCGGTTGCTGCCACCGGTGGCCTCGTGAACTACCGCGTCGCCGCGGCCGAAAAAGCCGGGCACAAGACGTTCCCGAACGATCTCGCCGGCTTCTCCGATCTCGTGAAGGGCATGAACAAGAACGGCACGCCGGCCGGTATGGCGCTCGGCCACGCTTCGGGCGATGCCAATGGCTGGGTGCATTGGGCGCTCTGGGCCCATGGTGGCAAGCTGATCGACAAGAGCAACAAGGTCACGATCAATTCTCCGGAGACCGCGAAGTCGCTGGAATATGTGAAGGGCCTCTATGACAACTTCATTCCCGGCACAGCGTCGTGGAATGACTCGTCGAACAACAAGGCGTTCCTCGCCGGCCAGCTGCATCTGACCACCAACGGTATCTCGGTCTATGTGACCGCGAAGAAGGAAGCCCCGGCGATTGCCGAAGACATGAACCATGCGCATTTGCCCGTCGGTCTGGACGGCAAGCGGCGCGAGCTTCATCTGGGCTTCCCGATCCTGATCTTCTCCTTCACCAAGTTCCCGCAGGCCTGTAAGGCGTTCACCGCCTTCATGATGGAGCCGGAGCAGTTCAATCCATGGGTCGAGTCGGCCCAGGGTTACCTGTCGCCGTTCCAGCTCGCTTTCGAGAAGAACCCGATCTGGACTGCCGATCCGAAGAACACGCCATATCGCGACGTGGCTTCGACGGCATCGACACCGGCCGGCGAAGCGCAGATGAGCGAGAATGCCGCGGCGGCGATCGCCGACTTTGTGGTCGTCGACATGTACGCCAATTACTGCACGGGCCGCGAGGACGTGAAGACCGCGATGTCGTCAGCCGAGCGCGCGGCGAAGCGCATCTTCCGCGCCTGATGACGACCTGCCGGCGCGGAGCGACCCGCGCCGGCATCTCTCCGGAGCAGCCGTGACTTTCGAGTCGCAAAAGGCTGCCTGAACAATGGGAATGGGAATGCCAGAGACCGACTACAAGACAATTCTCCCGGAAGGCTGGACGCGGCCGCGCGGTTTCGCGCATGCGGTGGTGGCCGGCGGTACGCGGAGCATCCGCATCTCCGGTCAGCTCGGCAAGCAGAACGGGCAGGGCGAGGTCGCCGAGGGATCCGACTTCGGGACGCAGTGGCGCTACGCAATGGAGAATCTCGTCACCGTGCTGAAGGCGGCGGGCGGCGAACCCCAGCAGATCGTGATGCTGCGCGCCTATGTCACCGACATCAACGCTTTCAAGGCATCCGGCGCCGCCGTCGGCGAGGCCTGGGGCGCCACGCTCGGCAAGCATTTTCCAGCGATGACGCTGGTTCAGGTCTCCGCCCTGATCGATCCGCACGCATGTGTCGAGATCGAGGGCGAAGCGATCCTGCCGTAACCGGATAGTGACGCATGACTGACTGCACGACATCAGACCGAAGCCGACATCCGACTGGAGCTATCTTGCAATGACCACGATCCAGACATCGATGCCGGGGGCAGGGAAAGTGATCCCCAGATCCTCGGCCTGGGACCGACTACGGGTCAACCGCAACTGGCTCGCAATGTGGTTCATGTTGCCGGCAGCGGCGTTCCTGATCCTGTTTCTCGCCTATCCGTTGTTTCTCGGCGTCTGGATGAGCTTCACAGACGACCGCATCGGTCGCGGGGGCGTCTTCGTCGGTCTCGAGAACTATGAGTGGTTGCGCGACGATTCCATCTTCTGGCTCTCGGTATTCAATACGCTGCTCTATACGATCGTCGCCTCGGCCATCAAATTCGCCGTCGGCCTCTATCTGGCGCTGTTGCTGAACCGGCATATGCCGTTCAAGGCGCTGATCCGCGCCGCCGTGCTCATCCCGTTCATCGTGCCCACGGTACTGTCGGCCATCGCTTTCTGGTGGATCTACGACTCGCAGTTCTCGATCATTTCATGGTCGTTGATCAAAATGGGGTTGATCGACCACAACATTAATTTCCTGGGTGACAGCAACTGGGCACGCGCCAGTGTGATCTTCGCCAATATCTGGCGCGGCGTGCCATTCGTGGCGATCACGCTGCTGGCCGGCCTGCAGACCGTGTCACCATCGCTCTATGAGGCGGCGACGCTGGACGGCGCCACGTCGTGGCAGCGCTTCCGTTTCATTACCTATCCGCTGCTGACGCCGATTATCGCGGTCGTCATGACCTTCTCGGTGCTGTTCACCTTTACCGACTTCCAGCTGATCTGGGCGCTGACCCGCGGCGGTCCCGTCAATGCAACGCATCTGATGGCGACGCTGAGCTATCAGCGCGGCATTCTGTCGGGTCGGCTCGGCGAGGGCGCCGCCATCGCGACCGCCATGATCCCGTTCCTCCTGGCAGCCATCGCCATTTCCTGGTTCGGCATGCAACGCCGCAAGTGGCAGCAAGGCACTGACAATGACTGACCACGCTGTAGATCACCGTACTGCCGTCGCCCCGACCGTCGAGAAGGACGATCACAGCGAGGGTATGGCCTATCTGGAGTCGCTGCCGAGGCGCGTCGTCACGCTCTATATTCCGCTGTTCATCATCGTGGTGATCCTGCTGTTTCCGTTCTACTGGATGGCGCTCACCTCGATAAAACCTGATGAACAGCTGATCGACATGGAGCGGTTCAATCCGTTCTGGGTGATCAAGCCGACCTTCAAGCACATCTACAAGCTGCTGTTCGAAACCAACTATCCGCAGTGGCTCTGGAACACGATGTATGTGGCGGCGGCATCGACGCTGCTGTCGATCATCGCCAGCGTGCTCGCTGCCTATGCCATCGTGCGGCTGCGGTTTCGCGGGGCGCAGACGGTCGGCGCGCTGATCTTCATGGCCTATCTCGTGCCGCCGTCGATCCTGTTCATTCCGCTGGCGACCGTCATCCAGGCTTACGGCCTGTTCGACTCCCCGCTGTCGCTGATCCTGGTCTATCCAACGCTGCTGATCCCGTTCTCGACCTGGCTGTTGATGGGCTATTTCAAGACCATTCCGTTCGAACTCGAGGAATGCGCCCTGATCGACGGCGCCTCGCGCTGGCAGATCCTGGTCAAGATCATCATTCCGCTGGCGGTGCCCGGCCTGATCTCGGCCTTCATCTTCTCGTTCACGCTGTGCTGGAACGAGTTCATCTACGCGCTCACCTTCCTGCAATCGACCCAGAACAAGACCGTGCCGGTGGCCATCGTCAACGAATTCGTTGACGGCGACATCTACAAATGGGGCTCGCTGATGGCCGGCGCGCTGGTCGGCTCGCTGCCGCTGGTGATCCTGTATGCGTTCTTCGTCGAGCACTATGTGTCGGCGATGACGGGAGCGGTGAAGGAGTGACCTCTTGGTCATTCCGGGGCGAACGCGGCGCCAGCCGCGGGCGAACCCGGAATCCCGACATGTTCATCACCACTCCGGGATTCCGGGTTCGCGCATCGCAAGTGCGACGCACGCCCCGGAATGACGAGTGAAAACTAATCAAGAAAAGGAACGTCCCTTGCACATTCTCATCCTCGGCGCTGCGGGCATGGTCGGCCGCAAGCTCACAGAGAAACTTGTTCGCGACGGCCGTCTCGGCAATCGCGACATCACCCGCATGACCCTGCAGGATGTGGTGGCGCCGGCAAAGCCCGCGGGCGCGTCGATCCCGATCGAACTGGTGACGTCGGATTTCGCCGACCCAAAGACGGCTGCGCCACTGGTCGCCCACAAGCCGGAGGTGATCTTCCACCTCGCCGCCATCGTGTCAGGGGAGGCGGAGGCCGATTTCGACAAGGGCTATCGCATCAATCTCGATGGCACCCGCTACCTGATCGACGCGATCCGTGCTATCGGCGGCGGCTACAAACCGCGGCTGGTCTTCACCTCGTCCATCGCGGTGTTCGGCGCACCATTCCCCGACAAGATCGGCGACGAATTCATTCACACGCCGCTGACCTCCTATGGCACCCAGAAGTCGATCTGCGAAATGCTGATCGCCGACTACACCCGCAAGGGTTTGCTGGACGGCATTGGTATCCGCCTGCCGACCATCTGCGTCCGGCCGGGTGCACCGAACAAGGCCGCTTCCGGTTTCTTCTCCAACATCATCCGCGAGCCGCTGGCCGGCAAGGAAGCCATCCTGCCGGTGTCCGAGGATGTCCGGCACTGGCACGCATCGCCGCGCTCGGCGGTCGGCTTCCTCATCCATGCTGGCACGATGGATCTTCAGGCGATGGGCCCGCGGCGCAACCTCAGCATGCCCGGCATGTCGGTCACCGTCGGTGAGCAGATCGCGGCGCTCGAGCGCGTCGCGGGCAAGGGCGTCGTCGCCCGCATCAAGCGCGAGACCGACCCTGTGATCACCGGCATCGTGTCCGGCTGGCCGCGCGATTTCGACACCGCGCGCGCGCTGAAGCTCGGCTTCACCACCGCCGAGAAGACCTTCGACGACATCATCCGCATCCATATCGAGGATGAACTCGGCGGCAAGTTCGTCGCCTGAGGCGCATGATGCGGATCGCCAGCATCGGCGAATGCATGATCGAGCTGCGTCAGATGCCGGATGGGCACCTGACGCGGTCCTTTGGCGGTGACACGCTGAACACTGCGGTCTATCTGGCACGGCTCGGTGCCAGCGTCGACTACGTTACCGCGCTGGGCGACGATCCGCTTAGCGACGAGATGATCGCCGGCTGGCAGTCCGAAGGCGTTGGTACAAAGCAGGTGGTTCGGCTCAAGGGCAAGTTGCCCGGCCTCTACATGATCGAGACCAATAGGGCAGGCGAGCGCCGCTTCTATCACTGGCGCGATGCCTCGGCGGTGCGTGGCCTGATGAGCCTGCCGGAAACCGACGCGCTGCTGGTATCGCTTGCGGATTATGATTTGATCTATCTCTCGGCCATCACGCTGTCGCTGTTCGACATCGCCGGCCGCGACCGCCTGATTGCGGCACTTCAACATGCGCGCGGTGCAGGCGTCCGTATCGCCTTCGATACCAATTTCCGCGCCCGTGGCTGGCCCGATCTCGATCTGGCGCGTAACGCGTTCCAGAAGGCCTTTGCGGCGTCAGACATCGTGCTGGCCTCGGTCGAGGACTTGTTGCCGCTCTATCCTGGCGAGGCCGAGGACGAACTGCTGTCGCGTATTGAAGCGGAGGAAGTGGTGCTCAAGCGCGATAGCCCCGCGAGCATCATACGGCATAACGGCCAGCCGCAGCGCGTCGAGGCAGAGCCGGTCAGTGGCGCGGTGGTCGATACCACGGCGGCCGGCGACAGTTTTGCCGCTGCTTATCTCTACGCACGTCTGACCGGCGCTCAGCCTGTCGCTGCCGCAAGGGCTGGTCACTATCTCGCCGGGACGGTCGTTTGCCATCCCGGCGCGATCATCCCGCGCGACGCCATGCCCGATATGATCGTGTTGGATACACCCTCATGAGAGGACCATTCGCATGAACAAGCCTCTTGATATCGGTCAGCGTCAGGATCTCCTGCGAAAGCTGCTGAAGGCAGCGTTCGTCGTTCCCGTGCTCACGATCGAACGTGTCTCCGACGCCGTACCGCTGGCGCGGGCGTTAGTCGCCGGCGGTATCCGCACGCTGGAGATCACCTTGCGCACCGAGGCCGCAGTGGAGGCGGCGAAGGCCGTCATCGCCGAAGTGCCTGAGGCCATTGTCGGGATCGGCACGGTGTTATCACCGGGGGATTTCCAGACGGCCTATGCCATTGGCGCGCGCTTCACGGTCAGTCCCGGCGCGACGCGTGAATTGCTGGATGTCGCAGCGTCAAGCGATCTGCCGTTACTGCCGGGCGTCGCCACCGCGTCGGAACTGATGCAGGCGCGCGAACGTGGCCTCGACACGCTCAAGTTCTTTCCGGCGGAACAGGCCGGCGGCATGGCGATGTTGCGTGCCTGGGCAGGGCCGTTTCCCGACGTGAAATTCTGCCCCACGGGTGGGATCGGCGAGGCCAATGCGGCGAGTTGGCTCAGCGAGCCGATGGTTCTGGCGGTCGGCGGATCCTGGATCTGTCCGTCGTCAATGATACGTTCCGGCGACTGGGCGGGCATAACGGCCATGTGCGCGCGCACCATGAAAACCCTGCAAGCGCGCTGAAGCCGGGCTATAACGGGCGCAATATTTGAAATCGATCAGGGAGACGACCATGACTGCCAGCATCGTTGGATGGGCTCACATGCCCTTCGGAAAATTCGACGCCGAGACCGTCGAGAGCATGGTGGTCCGGGTCGCGACCGAGGCCATGGCGGATGCCGGCATTTCCGCCAGTGATGTCGATGAAATCGTGCTCGGCCATTTCAACGCGGGCTTCTCGCCGCAGGACTTCACGGCCTCGCTGGTGCTGCAGGCCGATCCGGCTTTGCGCTTCAAGCCAGCCACCCGCGTCGAGAATGCCTGCGCCACCGGTTCTGCCGCCGTGCATCAGGGCATCAAGTCGATTGCCGCTGGCGCCGCCAAGATCGTGCTCGTGGTGGGCGTCGAGCAGATGACCCGCACGCCGGGGCCGGAGATCGGCAAGAACCTGCTGCGTGCGTCTTACTTGCCGGAAGACGGCGAGACGCCCGCAGGCTTCGCCGGCGTGTTCGGCGGCATCGCGCAAAAATACTTCCAGAAATACGGCGACCAGTCCGATGCGCTGGCCATGATTGCTGCCAAGAACCACGCCAATGGCGTCCACAATCCCTATGCGCAGATGCGCAAGGATGTCGGCTTCGAATTCTGTCGCTCCGAAAGCGACAAGAACCCGTTCGTCGCCGGCCCCTTGAAGCGCACTGACTGCTCGCTGGTGTCGGACGGCGCTGCGGCGCTGGTGCTGACGGATTCCGAGACCGCCAAGACCATGGGCAAGGCGGTCAACATCAAGGCTACCGGCCATGCGCAGGATTTCCTGCCGATGTCGAAGCGCGACATCCTTCAATTCGAGGGCTGCACCGTGGCGTGGCAAAAGGCGCTGAAGACTGCGGGCGTCGAGATCGGCGACCTTTCTTTCGTCGAAACCCATGACTGCTTCACCGTCGCCGAACTGATCGAATACGAAGCCATGGGCCTGACACCACGCGGGCAGGGCGCACGGGCCATCAAGGAAGGCTGGACCCAGAAGGACGGCAAGCTGCCGGTCAATCCGTCCGGCGGCCTCAAGGCGAAGGGCCATCCGATCGGCGCCACCGGCGTCTCCATGCATGTGCTGAGCGCGATGCAATTGCTGGATCAGGCGCCCGAGGGCATGCAGATCAAAAATGCAAAACTCGCCGGTATCTTCAACATGGGCGGCGCCGCGGTGGCGAATTACGTCTCGATCCTCGAGCCGGCGAAGTAACGCGCGGGCGGACGCCATGAATGTCGCACAATGGCTGGCATCGTCGGCGCGTCTGCATCCGCAGGCGCCGGCGCTGCTGACGGGTACCACGGTCCAGGCCGACTACGCCACATTCGCGCGCCGTGCCGCGGCTATCGGCGCGGGCCTCGTGCGGGACTACGGCATTCAGCCCGGCGACCGCGTCGCGCTGTTCGCGTCGAACTGCACGCAATATCTCGAATGCCTCTATGCGGTGTGGTGGATCGGCGCCGTCGTGATCCCCATCAATGCCAAGCTGCATGGCCGCGAAGCGGCATGGATCTGCGACAATGCCGGCGCGAGGCTGGCCTTTGTCGACGACGACAGCCGTGGTGCGCTTGTTCAGGTCGAGGAAGACCTGCCGACCGGCATGCAGATGCTGTCGATCGACAGCGAGACGTTTCACGAATTGCAGCATGGCGAACCGACGTCACAGGTGCCGCTGTCGCGCGAAGACAACGATCTCGCCTGGCTGTTCTATACATCCGGCACCACCGGGCGGCCAAAGGGCGTGATGCTCAGCCATGGCAATCTGGTCGCCATGTCGATGTGCTATCTCGCCGATGTCGATCAGGTGCATCAACGCGATGCCGTCCTCTATGCCGCGCCGATCTCGCACGGCGCCGGCCTCTACAATTTCATCCATATCCGCATGGCCGCGCGCCATGTGGTGCCGGAGAGCCAGAGCTTTGAGCCGGACGAAGTGCTCGATCTCGGCAAGCAGCTCGGCGATGTCGCCATGTTCGCCGCACCGACCATGGTGCGCCGTCTGGTCGATGCGGCGAAAAAGCGCGGCGAGACCGGCGAGGGGCTGCGCACCATCGTCTATGGCGGCGGGCCGATGTATCTGGCCGATATCCGCGACGCCATCGCCACCATGGGCCAGCGCTTCGTGCAGATCTATGGCCAGGGTGAATCGCCCATGACGATCACCTCACTGCCGCGCGGGTTTCACGCGGATGTGGATCATCCCCGCTACCTGGATCGGCTGGCCTCGGTCGGATCGGCACAGAGCGTGATGGAAGTGCGCATCACGGATGCCGACGGCAAGCCGTTGCCGACGGGCGAGACCGGGGAGGTCGAGGCCAAGGGGCCGGCTGTGATGCTTGGCTACTGGAACAACGACAAGGCCAACAGCGAGACGCTGAAGGACGGCTGGCTGCGGACCGGTGACGTCGGGCGGCTCGACGAAGACGGCTTCCTCACTTTGTCTGACCGTTCCAAGGACGTCATCATTTCCGGCGGTACCAATATCTATCCGCGCGAAGTCGAGGAGGCGCTGCTGACACATCCCGCCGTGCGGGAAGTCTCAGCCATCGGCGTGCCCGATCCGGACTGGGGCGAGGTGGTGGTGGCCTGTGTGGTGCTGGAGCCCGGCGCGTCCGCAGATGATGCTGCGCTGGACGCCCATTGCCTCGCCAATATCGCCCGCTTCAAGCGCCCGAAGCGCTACGTCTATCTCGATGCGCTGCCGAAGAACAATTACGGCAAGGTGCTGAAGACCGAGTTGCGGGAGATGATGAAGCACCGGTCGTAGGACGGGTAGAGCGCGGGCGCACCGCGCCGCAGCGAAACCCATCAATCCGCGGCATGGAGGCGATGGGTTTCGCGAAGACGCTCTACCTATCCTACCGGCCGCACACGCTGCCACTTTGACGCGTGCCGGCTTCCCGCGCATACGGCCCCGCGTCTGGCGCCCTTGCGTCCGCAAAGCCGCTCCCGCTAAGACGAAGCCAACAGGGGCGCTACTGGCACCTGATCACACGCTTTTGGGAGCAAACGATTTTGGCGGGACCGCTGCACGGGATCAGGATCATCGATATGACCTCGGTGATGATGGGGCCATACTGCACCCAGACGCTGGGTGACTACGGCGCCGATGTCATCAAGGTGGAGTCCCCCGATGGCGACGTAGTCCGCGCGATCGGGCCGATGCGCAATCCCGGCATGGGGCCGATTTTCCTCAACACCAACCGCAACAAGCGCTGCGTCTGCATCGACCTCAAGCAGGAAGAGGGCCGCGAGGCGCTGCTGAAGCTGGTCGCGAGTGCCGATGTGCTGGTCTACAATGTTCGCCCGGCCGCGATGGTCCGGCTCAATCTCGGCTACGACGTGGTGTCGAAGATCAATCCGCGCCTGATCTATGCCGGCGTGTTCGGCTTCAGCCAGGCCGGCCCCTATGCCGCCAAGCCCGCTTATGACGATCTGATCCAGGGCGCCACCGCGCTGGCGGCCTTGAATGCACGGATCAGCCCCGACGGCGTGCCGCGCTATGTGCCGAACGCGCTGGTCGATCGCATCGTCGGTCTCAATGCGCTCGGTGCGATCCTCGCCAGCGTCATCCATCGTGACAAGACCGGCGAGGGCCAGCGCGTCGATATCCCGATGTTCGAGACCATGGCGGGCTTCATGATGGGCGATCACATGGGCGGCCTCACTTTCGATCCGCCGCTCGACAAGGGCGGCTATGGACGGCATCTGTCGCCGGACCGCCGGCCGTATCAGACCTCCGACGGCTATATCTGCGCCATGGTCTATAACGACAAGCAGTGGAAGAGCTTTCTCAAGCATGTCGGCCGCGAGGAACTGTTCGACGATCCGCGCTTCGCGACGTTCCCGCAGCGCATTCAGCATATCGACACGGTGAATGCCGAGCTCTCGCGCATCTTCCTTACGCGCACGACCGCGGAATGGGCCAAACTACTCGACGAGGCCGACGTGCCGTCGGCGCCGATGCACACGCTGGACAGCATGATGGAGGACCCGCACATGGTGGCGACGGACTTCTTCCAGCAGGTTGAGCATCCGACCGAAGGCGCGGTTCGCAACATGAAGGTCGCCGCGACCTGGTCGAAGACGCCGGTGGATCTCTCGCGTCTCGCCTCGCATCTCGGCGAACAGAATGCCGAGGTGCTGGCCGAGGTCGGCTATACGGCCGAGCAGATCGAGAAAATGCACAAGGACGGCGTGCTCCGACAGGCCGCTATCCCAGATACGTCGGAGCTATAACGCATGGATTTCGCCCTCGACGCCAACCAGGAATCCATCCGCGACGCCATCGAGAAAATCTGCGCGCGTTTCGACGATGCCTACTGGCTGAAGAAGGACAAGGAGGGCGGCTTCCCCATCGACTTCCACAAGGCGATGGCCGATGCCGGCTGGCTCGGCATCTGCATCCCCGAGGAATATGGTGGCTCGGGATTGGGGATCACCGAGGCGGCGATCATGATGCGGGCGATTTCGGAATCCGGCGCCGGCATGTCGGGCGCTTCCGCCGTCCATATGAATGTGTTCGGCCTCAATCCGGTGGTGGTGTTCGGCACACCCGAACAGTGCGCGCGCATGCTGCCGCCCA
Source organism: Tardiphaga sp. GW822-FHT04G09 (assembly GCF_058800725.1). NCBI lineage: Bacteria > Pseudomonadati > Pseudomonadota > Alphaproteobacteria > Hyphomicrobiales > Nitrobacteraceae > Tardiphaga > Tardiphaga sp. GW822-FHT04G09. Next base: position 41,485 of record NZ_JBXAMO010000017.1, read on the forward strand.
TCGTCAACGGCACGGAGAAATCCTGCTTCGCAGTGACCGAACCCAATACCGGCCTGAACACCACGCAGCTCAAGACCCGCGCCGTGCGTAAGGGCGATCGTTATGTGGTCAACGGCCAGAAGGTCTGGATCTCCACCGCGCAGGTCGCCGAAAAGATCCTGCTGCTGGCGCGCACCACGCCGCTGGAAGACGTCAAGAGCCCGACACATGGGCTCAGCCTGTTCTATACGGACTTCGATCGCTCCAAGATCGCCGTGCACGAGATCGAGAAGCTCGGCCGCAAGGCGGTGGACTCCAACGAGCTGTTCATTGCCGATTTCGAGATCCCGGTCGAAGATCGCATCGGCGAGGAGGGGCGTGGCTTCGAATATATCCTGCACGGCATGAATCCCGAGCGCATCCTGATCGCCGCCGAAGCGGTCGGTCTCGGCAAGGCGGCGCTGAGGAAGGCGGCTGACTACGCCAAGGTCCGCAACGTGTTCAATCGCCCGATCGGCCAGAACCAGGCGATCCAGCATCCCCTCGCGAAGAACTGGATGGAACTGGAGGCCGCCTGGCTGATGGTGCTGTCCGCCGGCTGGCAATATGATCAGGGATTGCCGTGCGGTCCCGCGGCGAACTCCGCAAAATATCTTGCGGGCGAGGCCGGTTATCACGCCTGTGAGCAGGCGGTGATGACCCATGGCGGCTTCGGCTATGCCAAGGAATATCATGTGGAGCGCTATCTGCGGGAGTCCCTGATCCCGCGCATTGCGCCGATCAGCCGCGAACTGATCCTGAGCTTCATCGCCGAGAAGGCGCTTGGTCTGCCAAAGTCGTATTAGAGCAAAGAGAAACCGACATGAGCTTCATCACCGGCGTCGGTCTTCTCCCTTACGGCAAACACGAGGGCTCATCGACCATCGATCTGATGAGCCGCGCAGCCGAGCTCGCGCTGGCCGATGCGGGGCTCAAGCGCGGCGACATCGACGGTTTTCTGTGCGGCTATTCCACCACCATGCCGCATATCATGCTGGCCACCGTGTTCGCGGAGCATTTCGGCATCACGCCGTCTTACGCCCATGCGATCCAGGTCGGCGGCGCCACTGGCATGGCGATGGCCATGCTGGCGCATCAGCTGGTCGAGGGCGGTGTCGCCAAGCACGTGCTCGTGGTCGGCGGCGAGAACCGTCTCACCGGCCAGAGCCGTGATGCCTCGATCCAGGCGCTGGCCCAGGTTGGTCATCCCACTTATGAAGTGCCGATCGGCCCGACCATTCCCGCGTATTATGGTCTGGTCGCCAATCGCTACATGCACGAATACGGCGTCACCCAGGAAGACCTCGCCGAATTCGCCGTGCTGATGCGCAAGCATGCGCTGACCCATCCCGGTGCGCAGTTTCACGAGCCGATCACCGTCGCCGACGTGATGGCCTCGAAGACCATCGCGACACCGCTGAAGTTGCTCGATTGCTGTCCGGTCTCCGATGGCGGCGCGGCCTTCGTGATCAGCTATGAGCCGACCAGCGAGGCGAAGATCAAAGTGCGCGGTGCCGCGCAGGCGCATACGCATCAGCACATCACCGCGGCGCCGGCATTGTCCGAACTCGGTGCCGAGATTGCCATTGCGCGCGCGAAGAAGGCGACGGGCATCGAGATCTCCGACGTCCGTTACGCCGCCGTCTATGACAGCTTCACCATCACTCTGGCGATGCTGCTGGAAGATCTCGGTCTTGCCGGCCGCGGCGAGGCGGCGGCGCAAGTGCGTGCCGGCCATTTCGGCCAGCACGGCACGATGCCGCTCAACACCCATGGCGGTCTGCTGAGCTACGGCCATTGCGGCGTCGGCGGCGCCATGGCGCATCTCGTCGAAACACATCTGCAGATGACGGGCAGGGCGGATAACCGCCAGGTCAAGGATGCCTCCGTCGCGCTGCTTCATGGCGATGGCGGCGTGCTGTCGTCCCATGTCAGCATGTTTCTGGAGCGCGTGTCATGAGCGAGCTGAAGCCTGCCGCCGACTGGACTACCGGGACTGAAGCGATCGGCTATCAGTCGTGCCGTGCCTGCAAATCAATCCAGTATTTCCGCCGCAGTTTTTGCGCGGCCTGCGGGTCGCCCGATCTCGACGACAGGTGCGCGAGCGGCGATGGCACCGTCTATGCGACCTCCCTCGTGCTGCGCGCCGGAACGCCCGAAGCGCGCGAGCATGTGCCTTATAATATTCTGCTCATCGACACCGCCGAAGGTTTTCGGATGATGGCCCACGGCGCCAATGATCTCGTCATCGGCGACAAGGTAAAAGCCGGCTACCGGCAATTCACCGGCCGCCTCGTTCCGTTCTTCGAACGGTTCACGTCATGAGCCGGGAGTAGGAGCGTCCTACCCCCGAATTGTCGTCGCCCGGCTTGACCGGGCGACCCAGCACACGACGTAGGCGTGGGACCCGCGAGCCGCGGTGCCTACGGGATCGCCCGCTTTCGCGGGCGATGAAAGTGAGAGCGAATGGCGCTCAGAACGTCACCACCCCGCGGATACTCTCTCCGCGCTTCATCAGATCGAACCCCTTGTTGATGTCGCTCAGCGGCATTACGTGGGTGATCATCGGGTCGATCTGGATCTTGCCCTGCATGTACCAGTCGACGATCTTCGGCACATCGGTGCGGCCGCGGGCGCCGCCGAAGGCCGAGCCCTTCCAGACACGACCCGTCACCAGCTGGAACGGACGCGTGGAGATTTCCGCGCCGGCCGGCGCCACGCCGATCACGATCGACTGGCCCCAGCCGCGATGGCAGGCTTCGAGCGCCTGGCGCATCACGGTGACATTGCCGGTGCAGTCGAAGGTGTAGTCGGCGCCGCCGATCTGGTCCGCGCCCTGCTTGGTCATGTCGACGAGGTGCGGCACCAGATCCTTGCCGAGCTCCTTCGGATTGACGAAGTGGGTCATGCCGAAGCGTTCGCCCCAGGCCTTGCGGTCATTGTTGATGTCGACGCCGATGATCATGTCGGCGCCCGCAAGCCGCAGGCCCTGCAGCACGTTGAGGCCGATGCCTCCTAAGCCGAACACGATGGCCTTGGCGCCTTGCTCCACCTTGGCCGTGTTGAACACCGCGCCGATGCCGGTGGTGACGCCGCAGCCGATGTAACAGACCTTGTCGAACGGCGCGTCCTCGCGGATCTTCGCCACCGCGATCTCAGGCAGCACGGTGTAATTGGCGAAGGTCGAGGTGCCCATATAGTGGTGGATCGGCTTGCCCTCGAGCGAGAAGCGCGATGTGCCGTCGGGCATCAGGCCCTGGCCCTGGGTGGCGCGAATGGACGTGCAGAGATTGGTCTTGCGCGACAGGCACGACGGGCACTGGCGACATTCCGGTGTGTAGAGCGGGATGACATGGTCGCCCTTCTTCACCGAGGTGACGCCGCGGCCGACATCGACGACAACGCCGGCGCCTTCATGGCCGAGGATCGCCGGAAACAGACCTTCGGGATCGGCGCCGGACAGTGTGAACTCGTCGGTGTGGCAGATGCCGGTGGCCTTGATCTCGATCAGCACTTCGCCGTCGCGCGGGCCTTCGAGCTGAACGGTGGTGATCTCCAGCGGCTTTCCGGCACTGATGGCAACGGCGGCGCGAACGTCCATGGCAAATTCCTTCGATAATGGTCTCGGTGTTGTGATGTCAGGCGGGCAGGTCCGCGCAAACAGCCATTGCCGCTTAGCACATGATGGGGCACTGAGCAGCCCATGAAACAGGCTCAGAAAAGCGATCTTGAAACCCTGATCGGGCGCGCCGCACCCATCGTCTTCGTGCTGCTGTGGAGCACCGGCTTCATCGGCACGAAATATGTGCTGAACGGCGCCGAGCCGCTGACCTATCTCACCGTGCGCATGATGCTGGCCGTCGCGATCATGGCGGTGGTCGTCGCATGGGTGCGACCGGCATGGCCGGATCGCGCCGGCATCGGCCACAGCATCGTTGCCGGTCTGCTGGTGCAGGGTCTCTATCTCGCCGGCACCGTGTTCGCGGTGGCGCACAAGGTTCCGGTCGGTCTGTCGGCGCTGATCCCCGGCCTGCAGCCGATCCTCACCTCTATTCTGGCGAGCCGTTTCCTCGGGGAGCGGGTCACGCCGCTGCAATGGGGCGGGCTGGCGCTCGGTCTCGCTGGCGTATTGCTGATCCTGCATGGCCGGCCGATGACGGGCGAGGCGGGCTGGGGCTGGTTCGCGTCTGGTATTTCGCTGATCACGATCACTGTCGGCACGCTCTATCAGAAGCGCTATTGCGGCGGCATCGACTGGCGCGCCGGCAGCTTCATTCAGCAACTCGCAGCAATGGTCATGCTCGGCATCGGCGCGCTGGCCTTTGAGACCAATGTGATCCATTGGACCACCGAGTTCGTGCTGTCGGTGGTGTGGCTCGCGGTGGTGCTGTCGATCGGCACCGTCGGGCTGCTCTACTGGCTGCTGCGGCGCCAGGCCTCGAGCCAGGTGGCGAGCCTGTTCTATCTGGTGCCGGCCGTGACCGCGCTGATGGCCTTCATCCTGTTCGGCGAGAAGCTGGATGCTGTTGCGATCGTCGGCATGATCGCCTGCGGCGCTGCAGTGTTGCTGGTCAACCGCGCCAAGGCCTGATGCAAGGCTTGATGCATCCCGCGTCAATCCAGACCCCAGACATGAAAAAGCCTCCGGGCTTGGACCCGGAGGCTTTCACATCTGCGAAGAAGGTTACTTCTTCTTGGCAGCCTTCTTGGCCTTCTTGGCCTTCTTCGGAGCGGCCTTCTTGGCGGCCTTCTTCACGGTCTTCTTGGCGGCTGCCTTCTTCACGGTCTTCTTGGCAGCTTTCTTGACGGTCTTCTTCGTTGCTTTCTTAGCCATTGGTCTCGCTTTCTGGGTTTTCTTCTTTGAAGATTTCTTCGCAGAAGATTTCTTGGTGGACTTCTTCGTCTTCTTAGCCGGGGTCACTTTCTTTGCGACTTTCTTTGCGGCCTTCTTGACCTTCTTCACCACCGAGGTGGCGACTTCCTTAGTCGCGTCGGCTGCGCTGCTAAGCGCGTCCGTCACTTGCTCCAGGACTGGAGTGTCGTCGTTCATAGCATCCCCCAACATTGTCGACTTTTTCACGTTAGTCCGATTCGGGCGCGTGTTGAAGAGTGTGTCATGGACAGTCAACTATTTCGTATCGTTGTGTACGCCTTTAATGCGCGCTCGCGACCGACTTTGTGATCGACGATCGGCGACGGATAGTCTTTGCCTAAAGTGATTCCCGCACTTTTCAGTTCGAGCGGTGAAGCGGTCCAAGGCTGGTGAATCTGTTTTGTGGATAGTTCTGCCAGTTCGGGCACCCAGCGCCTGACATAGACACCATCGGGATCGAACTTCTCACCCTGTAGGATCGGATTGAAGACGCGGAAGTAGGGTGCAGCATCCGCGCCGGAGCCCGCGACCCACTGCCAGTTGGCGGGATTGCTGCCCGCATCCGCATCGACAAGCGTATCCCAGAACCACCTCTCGCCCTCGCGCCAGTCGATGAGCAGATGTTTGACGAGGAAGGATGCGACCACCATGCGTACGCGATTGTGCATCACACCGGTGTGCCAGAGCTCGCGCATACCCGCATCGACGATCGGATAGCCGGTCAATCCGCGTTGCCACGCGCGGAGCGCCTTGCGATCGGTCTTCCATGGGAACTGATCGAAGGATGATTGCAGATTGCGCGTGGCCAAATCGGGAACATCGAACAGTAGATGGCGACAGAACTCGCGCCAGCCGACTTCACTCATGAACTTTGCGATGTCGCTGCCGAGCTTCGGATGTTCTGCAGCTGCGAAATGCGCGGCGGTCCAGATCTGCCGCGGACTGATCTCGCCGAAGCGAAGATGCGGCGACAGGTGCGATGTGATCTCGCGGTCAGGTCGGTCACGATCGCTGCTATAGCCCGCGATGTCCTTGAGGAAGCGCTTCAGATGTTTCTGCGCGCCTGCTTCGCCGGGCGTCCATGTCTCGCGCAGACCGCCGGCCCAGTCAGGCTTCGACGGCTCGAGCTTCCAGTCGGCGAGCTTGTCGCTCCTCACCTTCGGTGCGGGAAGCAGTTTCTTCGGCGCCGGTGCCGGCTTGGTCGGTCCGCCCGCCGCCTGAACGCGTCGCCAGAACGGCGTGAAGACGCGCAAGCCGCGGCTCTCCCTGGCGGCGGTCTCCTTGGCGCGAATTGCGGCGGGATGCGCCAGCAGGTCGCCCGGAAAGCTCTGCGTGCCGACATCGAGATCGGCGAGCGCTTCGGTGACGCCATCGGCGACGGCGAGGTGCGGCGCCTGTGCGAGCTCGTTCCAGAACACGTGGCTGGCATCGATCTCGCGCGCGATGTCCACAATGACGTCGGCCGCGGCGCCCTTGCGCAGCACCAGTGTTCCGCCGATGGCATTGAGGTTTGCCTCAAGCGCGCGCAGCGACTGCGCCAGCCACCATCGCGTCGCGCTGCCCATCGGCCGCGCCTGCGGTGGCTTCAGTGCGTTGCTCTGTTCGTCGAGGATGTAGAGACAGATCACCGGCGCATTGCGCTTGGCTGCGGCATGTAGCGCGGGGTGATCGGACAGACGAAGGTCGTCGCGAAACCAGACGATCGTCGGTGTTTGGGATTGATCGGTCATCACTTCATCTAACACGGATGTCGAGTGATTGATCCGGCTTCGAATATTGCGCAAGCGTGCAACCTTGCGTGTGCTGGCGCGTAGTATCAGGATATTTCTTACCGAATTAGTACCGAGGCCGTTTTTGAAGCGATACGCGATCCTCCATGTGACGACGTTCGTCGTCATGCTGCCGGTGGATCTGCTCTTCCTCGGCTGCTTCGCGAAAGGCATCTTCATCAGGCCGGCGACATGCTCGGCGAGGCGCGTGTCGCGCCGGCGATCCTGTTCTACTGTCGGTACATCGCGGGCATGCTGATCTTCTTCAGCGGCTCACCCGATGCGTCCTGGCGCTCGACCTTGCTCTATGGCGTGGTGTTCGGCTTCCTCTGCTACGCGACCTTCGAGCTGACCTCGCTGTCGCTGCTCACACACTAGACTTGGCCGGTGGTGGTCGTCGATGTCGCCTGGGGCACGTTCGTCACGGCGACGGCGACGACATTGGGCTTGCTGATTGCCAACTGGCCGGCGCCGCACGGCTGGCGCTGAGTGCAGGATGGGTAGAGCGGAGGTGCACCGCGCCGGAGCGAAACCCATCCTACGCGTCAGCGTATCGGCACGACGCGCAAAAAAAAGCGCCGCGATCTCTCGCAGCGCCTCTCTCATTCTTGCAAATCAGTCGCAGTGTTACTTCGGCTGCGGCACGATGCGGATATAGGGCTTCGGTTCTTTCCAGCCGTTCGGATAGATCGTCTTGGCTTCGTCGTTGGTGACGGAGCCGGCGATGATGACGTCCTCGCCCTGTTGCCAGTCGGCCGGCGTTGCAACGCGATGCTTCGCGGTCATCTGCACTGAATCGATCACGCGCAGGATTTCCTGGAAGTTGCGGCCGGTGGTCATCGGATAGACCAGCACCAGTTTGATCCTCTTGTCCGGTCCGATGATGAAGACGTTGCGCACGGTAGCGTTCTCCGCCGCGGTGCGGCTGTCGGCATCGCCCGCCACGTCGGCCGGCAGCATGTTGTAGAGCTTGGAGACCTTGAGGTCGGTGTCGCCGATCATCGGGAAGGTCGGGCGGGCGCCCTGGGTTTCGTTAATGTCGTCGACCCAGAGCGCGTGCTTGTGCACGGGATCGACGCTGAGGCCGATCAGCTTGACGCCGCGCTTGTCGAATTCCGGCTGCAGCTTGGCGAGCGCGCCGAGCTCGGTGGTGCAGACCGGGGTGAAGTCCTTCGGATGCGAGAATAAAAGAGCCCAGCTATCCCCGATCCAGTCGTGGAACTTGATGCGGCCGGCCGTGGTTTCGGCCTCGAAATCGGGGGCGACGGCGTTGATCTGGAGCGTCATGATGGACCTCATGTCATTCTGATTACAGATGAATTTTGCGAGCGGACTATAGAGGCGCACACTGGTAAATGGAACTGTCCGGCGAAAAGGACAAGAACTTTCTTCAAATTCGCCGCGCGCTGGCATCCAGTTTCACGCAAGGAGGCTGCGGCAAAACAGCCACGCAACATGATGTTATCGGATGCCGCGATGTTGCCGCCCGTCCGGCGCAATCCCGCCTGACCGGATCGTCACATCAGATCGAACCCAGCAGCGCCCCGGCGCGACTGAACTGCAACGGTTAGGGATAAGAAAACCCCGGATCGAGTTCTTAACCGAGCGTTAAGTCGACCATGGAATTGCTGGGTCATGTTGAGAAATATGCTGAAAACAGAAGAGTTTGAAATGTCATCCGCTGCCGCTGCCGACCTGTTCGGCGCCATCGAAACCTCCACCATCGACAACCATCGCGCTGCGGCCCAGGCCCTCGCCATCGTGCGCGACGGCGTCATTACCGGCGAAGGCCCGACCACCCGTGGCCGTATCCATTTCTCCCGTGCACTCGATGCCGATGACGCCGCCTGGTGCGAGCGCATCCTGAATGCGTCGGCACTGGCCAGCCAGCCGGTCAGCCGCGACGAGGCCGAGGCGCTGTTCGCGATCAACGAAGCTGCCGCCGAGCGCAGCGATGACGGTCGCTTCGACGATCTATTCGCCAAGGCTGTGGTACACCACGCTGCGTCTGCATCGGGACTGCCGGTGCCGTCGCGCGCGGTGGCGCTGTCGCCCGATGTTGCCATCGAGACCTGGGCACCGACCAAGGCCGTCGGCGTGAATATCGAAGTGCTCGAATGGATCGCCTCGCAAATGCGCGCCAAGCGCGTCAGCAACGCCACCATCATGACCCTGGTCACGACCGTGGTCGGCGCCGCGACCCTGCAGCTGCCGAACGTGTTCGACATCGGCATGTAAGCGGGTCGCAGGTCATCAGAATACGGAAACGGCGGAGCGTGGCTCCGCCGTTTTTGTTTGCGCTGTCGCTTACTTCGCGTCGAGTCCGACCGTCCGGCCGGGGAAACCGGCGACATCGAAATACTTGTGTTCGCTGACCTTCTGCAGTTGCAGCACAGTGACCAGGCCCTGATCGTCGGGCGCCGAACGCATCACGTCGGTCATTGCCGTCGGCGTCTCGCCAGTTACCGTCGCTTCGCTCATCACGCGGCCGATCAGGCCGCCCTTGGCGTCGCGCTTCAGGCCAAGCAGATGCGCAGCGGTGATGCCGGTATCGGCATTGCTGACCGGCAGGGGATCGACGAAGCCGGCTTTGAAGTCCGGTCCGATCGCCGCCATGAAGTTATGGGTATCGCCGCGCCCGAACGAGCCATGCATGCCCTGGCCCTGACGCAGCACGGTATCGGCGACCTCGATCTGGCACGCCGCCGGCTCTTCGCAGCCTTCCGAATAGGAGCGGAACGAGACGACGATCGCGGGATGCGGCGTCACGGCCTTGCCGGACAGGTTGATCGACGACAGCGGCAATGCGCCGGGGAACGAGCCGAGCGCATCGTCGGCGAAGATGCCGCTGATGTAATCCTGCTTCAGCAGCGCCTTCACCGTGCGGCCGGCGAGGTCCTTGTCGCCGGTCGGCAGATAGATCAGATCGGAGCCGCCATTGGTGGCGATGATCAGCTCGGGCTTGTCCTTATCTGTGCCGATGAAGGCATTGCCGGCCTTCGGATAGGCGTTGTCGGCGACGGTCTTGAACCCGTCGTTGGGATCGAACAGCGGCAGGTCGAGCGACTTGGCGAGATCGATGGCCAAGAATCCCAGCGGCAGGAAACCTTCCGGCGTGTCGGTATAGGTGCCCTTGATGGTCGCGGAGGTCTTGCTCTCCTTGGAGATGGTCGAGAAGCCATGATCCGCCGAAATCATGATGTTGGTATTGGCGGTGAGGCCGAGATCGTCGAGCGCCTTGCGCAGCTGAGCGAGATTGTCGTCGGCATTCTTGATGGAGGCCAGCGAGGAGGGGCCGTTGATCCCCGGCGTCACCTTGTTGAGGCTGTCGCCCTGATTGTGCTGGGTGCCGTCGGGATCGCGCGACCAGAAGATCAGCACAAAGGGCTTGTTGCGCGCCTTGAACATCGGCAGCACCACTTTGCTCGCGACATCGGCCATATAGGCCTGCTGCTTGATGTTGGCTTCCGTGGTGCCCGGCGTCTTGGCGTCGCCCGCCTTGCCGTTCTCGCCGCGGCCGGGTGTTTCGACCGCGAGGCCAGCCTTCGCGAGAGCGTCCTTCATTTCATCCGACAGAGGGATGCCGAGCAGCTTGCCTGATTTGTCGACGCCGCCGGTCTGGTCGTCGATGGTGATCGTCTCCTTGCCGGTGCGTTCGGTGTGGTCGAACATCAGCGTCGGGCCGACCTTGCCGATGGCGGCGGTGGAATAGCCGGCCTTGCGCGCAGCTTTCAGCAGCGTCTCTTCATTGAGGTAGTCGCCGTTGAATTGCTCGTCGAGGTCGCCCAGCACCTGGTCGTGTTCGATGAAGGGGATTGGGCTGTTGTTCTGCACCGGGGTGGGGCGGCCGGTATAGATCGAGTTCGAGAACACGCCGGTGTCGCCGAGATAATGGCCCGAGGCCATGCCCGACGCATTGGCCATGGTGAAGGTCGGAAACAGCGAATGCGAGTTGCGGAAATTGACGCCTTTATCCCGCACTGCGGACATCGCAGGTGCCGTTTCCGGCGTCACTTTCAGCGCCCGGAGCCCGTCAGGTACGAACAAAATGAGGTTGCGGGGAGGGCTGTTTTGGGCGAAAGCCGTTGTAGCGGATATAAAAGTAAGACTGAGGGAGAGGATGGTGGCGCAGCGCATGAAAAACCTCGCTTCGAACGAACTCGGCCGATCCGGTCCAGGCGTCTTCTCTAGTTTTTGTCCGCGACAGAATTGTTACGACTGCGGCGCCATGCCACATTGTACCGTCGCCTCCATCTTCCCGATCCCGCCTCAAGGTTGCAAGTAAGACAGCTCATGTTCAAAAAAATTCTGATCGCCAACCGCGGCGAGATCGCATGCCGGGTCATCAAGTCCGCCCGCAAGATGGGTATCAAGACCGTCGCCGTCTATTCCGAAGCCGATCGTGATGCGCTGCATGTCGAGATGGCCGATGAGGCCGTGTTGATCGGGCCACCGGCCGCGGCCGAGAGTTATCTCTTGATCGAGAAGATCGTCGAGGCCTGCAAACAGACCGGCGCCGAGGCGGTGCATCCCGGCTACGGTTTCCTGTCCGAGCGCGAGGCGTTTCCGCGCGCGCTGGAAGCCGCCGGTATCGTCTTCATCGGACCCAACCCCGGCGCCATCGCCGCCATGGGCGACAAGATCGAATCCAAGAAGGCCGCAGCCAAGGCCAATGTCTCCACGGTGCCGGGTTATCTCGGTGTCATCACCGACGACAAACACGCGGTGAAGATCGCCGACGAGATCGGTTATCCCGTGATGATCAAGGCCTCTGCCGGCGGCGGCGGCAAGGGCATGCGCATCGCGCATTCGACCTCGGAAGTGGCTGAAGGCTTCAACCTCGCCAAGGCCGAGGCGAAGTCGTCCTTTGGTGACGACCGCGTCTTCATCGAGAAGTTCATCGTCGATCCCCGCCATATCGAAATCCAGGTGCTGGGCGACAAGCACGGCAACGTGATTTATCTCGGCGAGCGCGAATGTTCGATCCAGCGCCGCAACCAGAAGGTCATCGAGGAGGCGCCGTCACCGCTGCTCGACGAGACCACCCGCCGCAAGATGGGCGAGCAGGCCGTGGCCCTCGCCCAGGCGGTGAATTACGACTCTGCCGGCACGGTGGAATTCGTCGCCGGCCAGGACAAGAGCTTCTACTTCCTTGAAATGAACACCCGTCTGCAGGTCGAACACCCCGTGACTGAACTGGTCACCGGTGTCGATCTCGTCGAGCAGATGATCCGCGTCGCCGCCGGCGAGAAGCTGCAGCTTGCGCAGAAGGACGTCACGCTGACTGGCTGGGCCGTCGAGTCCCGCGTCTATGCGGAAGATCCGTTCCGCAACTTCCTGCCGTCGATCGGCCGTCTCGTGAAGTATCGCCCGCCGGCGGAAAGCAAGGCCGACAACATCACCGTGCGCAACGACACCGGCGTGGAGGAGGGCGGCGAGATCTCGATCTATTACGATCCGATGATCGCCAAGCTTGTCACCCACGCCCCGTCGCGCGCCGCCGCCATCGAGGCGCAGTCCCATGCGCTGGACGCGTTCTATATCGACGGTATCCGCCACAACATTCCGTTCCTGTCGGCTCTGATGAGCCATCCGCGCTGGCGCGAGGGCAACCTCTCTACCGGCTTCATCGCCGAGGAATTCCCGAAGGGCTTCACCGCCAGGGCGCCGGAGGGCGAGGTCGCCCGCCGTATCGCCGCGGTGGCCGCTGCCGTCGACGCCGTCTATGGCGAACGCAAGCGGCAGATTTCCGGCCAGCTGATCGGCCGTCCGGTGACCCGTGCGGGTCGCCGCGCGGTGTGGCTGGAGCGCGAGGAGATCGCGCTCGACGTGGCCCGTGACGGCGATGTCGTGACGGTGGCCTTCGTCGGTGCCGACGGCAAGGCTGGTACGCCGCATAAGCTCTCGTCGTCCTGGAAGCCCGGCGTGCCCGTCTGGGAAGGCACCATCGATGGCCACAGCGTCGCTATGCAGGTGCGTCCGATGGCGTCGGGAATCCGCATCGCGCATCAGGGTTATGAAGTCGCGGTCAATGTCTTTACCGAAACCGAGGCTGCGGCCGCGCGCCTGATGCCGGTGGGCGTCAAGGCCGATACCGGCAAGAAGCTGCTGTGCCCGATGCCGGGTCTCGTTGTGTCGATTGCCGTGGCCGAAGGTCAGGACGTCAAGGCCGGCGAAACCCTCGCCGTTGTGGAGGCGATGAAGATGCAGAACGTGCTGCGTGCCGAACGCGACGGCACCGTCAAGAAGATCCATGCCGCTGCCGGCGCAACGCTGGCGGTGGATGCGCTCATTCTTGAATTCGCGTGACCACGTTCCGGCAACGCCGTTACGGGCTCCGGGCGATCCTGACCGGCGACCGCTGCATGCGTCCGGGATCGGTCTATGACGCGATCTCGGTGCGTATCGCCGAAGACCTAGGTTTCGAGATCGGCATGTTCGGCGGTTCGGCCGCATCGCTTGCCATCCTCGGCGATCCCGACGTCGCGCTGATCACGCTCACCGAGCTGGCCGAACAGATGCGACGGATGTCGCGCGCCGGCTCGCTGCCGGTGCTGGTCGATGCCGATCACGGCTATGGCAATGCGCTCAATGTCCGCCGCACGGTGGAAGAGCTGGAAGCCGCCGGTGCTGCCGGCCTGACCATCGAGGACACGCTGTTGCCCGCCGCGTTCGGCGAAGCCAGGGCGCAGTTGATCTCTGCGGAAGAGGGGCTTGGCAAGATCAAGGCGGCGCTCAGCGCGCGCCAGGATCCGGCGCTGGTCATCGTGGGGCGTACGGCCGCCGCATCCATCACATCCGTGGATGATGCGATTGCGCGTGCGAAATCCTATGAAGCCGCCGGCGTCGATGCCCTGATGATCACCGGTCTCAAGAACCGCGCCGAACTGCAGGCGGCGGCTGCGGCGACCACGCTGCCGATCGTGCTCGGCAACCCCACCGACGACATGGACTGGGATTTCCTCAGCGCCCAGCGCGTCCGCATCGCCATTCAGGGCCATGCGCCGATCTCCGCGGCGACCGCCGCCGTTCATGCGACTCTTAAAGCAGTACGCGAAGGTGCGGGGCCGAAGGAGCTGAAAAACCTTGCGTCAGCCGAGTTGATGGAAAGCGTCACCCGCGGCGCCGTGGTGAAGCAGCGCGGCGTCGATTTTCTTGGCTTGAAAGATTCGGGGCTCAAGAAATAGATGGCCGGCGTGATCCGTCACGTAATGATCCTCGGCCGCGTACAGGGCGTCGGCTATCGCTACTGGACCGGCCAACAAGCCTCGTTGCTCGGCCTCGAAGGCTGGGTGCGCAACTGCCGGGATGGCAGCGTGGAAGCTGTGTTTGCAGGACCCGCCGATATTGTCACTGACATGATCGAGGCGTGCCGCCGTGGTCCAACCGCCGCGCGCGTCGATAGCGTCGTAACAAGCGATGCCACGCCAGACATGCTTGCCCTGCGCGTCAACGGTGAGGTTTTCTCGCAATTGCCGACGCTTTAATTCGGTTTGCGTCGCTCAGACCGCCGTTTCCGCCGCGAGCTGCTCGCTCTCGCCAAACACCTCCCCGAACGCCTGCCGCAGCGCCACGTCCACGTCGGTCATGCTGACGGGCAGGCCGAGATCGACCAGGCTGGTGACGCCGTAGCGCGGATCGACCACGCCGCAGGGCACGATGGCATCGAAATGCGCGAGATCCGGTTCCACGTTGATGGCGATGCCATGGAACGAGACCCAGCGCCGCAGCCGAACGCCGATGGCGGCGATCTTGTCCTCGAATCCTGCGCCCTTGTCGGGGCGGGCGACCCAGACGCCGACCCGGTCCTCGCGCCGCTCGCCCTTCACGTTGAAGGCGTCCAGAGTCCGGATGATCAGGTCTTCCAGCGCGGCCACATAGGCCCGCACATCCGGCCGGCGCGCCTTGAGGTCGAGCAGCACATAGGCCACCCGCTGACCGGGGCCGTGATAGGTCACCTGGCCGCCGCGGCCGGTTTCGAACACCGGGTACCGGGCATCGAGCAGATCGTCGGACTTGCCTGACGTGCCGGACGTATAGAGCGGGGGGTGTTCCAGCAGCCAGACCAGTTCCGCCGCCGTTCCATCGGCAATGGCCGCCGCCCGCGCTTCCATCTCGACCACGGCCTCGGGATAGGGAATCGGGGTGTCCGACACCCGCCATTCCACCGCCCGGCCGGCCAAGCCCCGGGAAAACGGTGTCAAATCGAGGGTTTGGCGGTCATTAACCATTGGCTAACCATAACATGTTGATCTCGCAGGCACTGCAATCCTGCATCTGTGCGATCCTGCATCTGGGAATTTGGGGCCGACGTGCCAACCCTCGATAACATTTCCGTCGATATCATGGTGGTTCTTGGCACCACCTCGATGCCCGTTCACCAGGTGATGCGGCTCAGCCGCGGCGCCATCATCGAACTGGATGCCACAGAGCAGGACGAGGTCAAAATCCTCGCCAATAACCTGCCTGTCGCGTCGGGCGTGGTGATAGTCGATCGCAACCGGATTGCGGTCGAGGTCAAGCAGATGCTGCCGCGGTCCCCCGACCACAGATAGGTGGCCCGGAGAGGCCAAGAGGCCTTGTCTCCCCATCATTGGTTTGTTACATCGGCGCCGGTTGATCCGGCCGGGCGATTTGCCCTCGCCGGATTTCTTTAGCGCTCGTGGCGGAATTGGTAGACGCGCTGCCTTGAGGTGGCAGTCCGTAACAGGGTGGGGGTTCGAGTCCCTCCGAGCGCACCAATGACATAAGTCATTGATGAAAAGATGTTTTCGCAATCGTTTTACTCCCGCGTTGTTACTCCGCGGGTCGATCGCGGGAGAATGGCTGCGTGCCGTCAACTGGTAAGACCCGCCTTCCGTAAGCCGTCGAGAAAGTGTTCGCGGTCAGCGGGATTGCGGTACCTTTCGGCGCGGGCCCGGGCGAGGTCGAGGGTGCTCGCAGGCGCGATCTGGCCATTCGCGGCCAGTTCACGATACCTCTCGCTGACGAATGCCTCCGCCTCGAATCGCGCCTCGCCAAGCTGCCCCATCTGCGCATGGCAGGCCGCAAGGAGTCCGTGCGACCACCTATCGAGGGCTCGCGCTTCCATCAGCGCCTTGACTGCCTGCTGGTACTCACGCCCCGAATAGAGGGCGAGCGCATGATACCAGTGGTACAGGTTGGGCGGAAAGGGATTGAGCCGTTTGGCTGTCCCGATCCATATGAGCGCCTCGCGCCACCGTCCCCAGTAGACGAGGATGTTGGCGAAAACGGCGGCGACATCGGCATCGTTTGGATTGAGGTTGAGCGCGCGGCTGAAATGGATTTCGGCCTTGACGTCTTCATTCAGCAGGAACAGCAGCTGTGCAAAGACGCCATGAGACCAGGCGTCGCCGTCGTCGATATCGAGCGCGGTCTCGATCTCGCGCAGCGCCTCGTCCAGGGTCGCGGTGGCGGGCGATTCGAGAAACACGTCGCAGACGATGGTCCAGGCGATATTGACGTGAGCCCGGGCATATTGCGGGTCGAGTACGACAGCGCTCCGGAAATACTCCCTGGCCTCTGCCATCCCCTTTACGGTCAGCTGGCGCCACCGCTCGTTCCCCAGCAGCACCAGATCATAGGCGGTAATGCTCGAAGTCGGCTTGCGTCGGGCGATCTCGCGGCCGGCGTCCTCCAGCCGGCCCGGAAGGGCTGCGACGATCGCCCGGACGATCTCGTCCTGCAGGGTGAAGATGTCTTCGAGTTCACGGTCGTAGCGCTCGGTCCAGAGACTGTAACCGCTCGCGGCATCGAGAAGCTGGACGGTTACCCGCACCCGGCTGCCGATCTTGCGCACGCTCCCCTCGGCCACATATCTGACGCCGAGTTCGCGGCCGACCCGTTTGATCTCGGGCGTCTTGTCCTTGTAGGCGAAGCTGGAGTGACGGGCGACGACGAACAGCGACCTGAACCGCGACAGTTCGGCGATGATGTCTCCCGTGATCCCGTCGGAAAAATAATCCTGCCCGGGATCGCCGCTCAGATTCGAAAATGGAAGCACCGCGAGCGACGGCCTATTGGACACTGCATGTGCCGGTGACCTGGGCAGGCCGGCTCCGGATTCGGTGGCGACCAGCGGCCCGACATAACGGTAGCCGCGGCGCGGCAGCGTCTCGATCCAGGTCGCGCCTCCGTCGATATCGGCAAATATCCGCCGCAGGGCGGCGATCTGCACCGTCAGATTGCTCTCCTCGATCGCAAGTCCCGGCCACGCCGCCTGCATCAGCGCGTCCTTGGAAACCGGTGTTCCGGCGCGCTCGATAAGCAGCCGAAGCAGCATCACCGCGCGCCGTCCGAGTGCGACCGGTTCGGATTCTCGAAACAGCATCTCGGCCTCCGCGTCGAGGCGGTAGGGACCGAATTCGTGGATCGTCGCCATGGCCTAGAGACTACATGTTCGGCGGAATTTGCAACTTTTTCGGAACAGATTCAGGACAGCCGGGGAACGGGCGATCATGCTGCGACCGTACTGAAAGACTTCGAGAGCTGCTCGATGCGCGATTTCTGCAGTGCGGTGGAGGCCGACGGTCATGGCGCAGTCTGATCTGATGGTTCGTGCCGTCCCGGCCATGATTGCCGATGTGCCCGACCGGGGTTGCCAGATGCTGGAGGCCGTCCGGGCGCTGGCCCCGCTGATCGCCGCGCAGCGCGACGAGTTCGACAGCGGCCGCCGATTGCCGGAGGCGGTTTTCGCGGCGTTCGCCGACGCAGGCCTATTCCGCCTGTGGCTGCCCGAAGCACTCGGTGGCCCCGAACTATCTCCCCTCGAGTTCATGAGAATAGTCGAGGCCGCCTCGGCGTTCGATGGCTCGGTCGGCTGGCTCGTCGGCAACGGCGGCGGCATGAGCCGGATCGGCGGCTATCTCGGTGACGCCGTCGCACGCGACTGGTTCGCCGACCGGCATGCCTTCGTCGCCAGTTCAACCGGTGCGGTCGGCACTGCGACTCCCGTCGATGGCGGCTATTGCATCAACGGGCGATGGCCATTTGGCAGCGGCGCGCATCACGCGACGCGGTTCATGGTGCTGGCCAGCGTCAGGCCCGAGGATCCCAATTCGCCGCTTCTCTGCTGCTATCTCAGCCGGGCAGACGTGATCATCCTCGACAACTGGCATGTGTCCGGACTGCGCGGCACTGGAAGTTGCGATTTCGAGGCGCGGGATGTTTTCGTGCCGGCCGCTCACGCCCATCTGTTTCTCGGGCTGCAGCCGACCCAGCCCGGGCTGCTCTATCGCATGCCGCCATCATCGGTGTTCGCGTGGAGCATCTGCGGGGTGCCGCTCGGCATCGCGTCCGGCGCCATTGCTTCGTTCGCGGAGCTTGCCTGCCGGAAAGGTCGCCTCGGCACCCGAGCCATGCTTCGCGATCACGAGACCGTTCAGGCGACGGTCGGGCGGACGAGAGCGATGCTTCACGCCGCCCGTGCCTTCCTGATCGATGCCATGGCGGAATTGATGGCGGCCACCGATACGGGCGGCCAACGGCTGGTGGAAGCACGCGCGGACATTCGGATCGCTAACGCGCATGCGGCTGAGACTGCGATGTGCGTCACCGACATGCTGGCCGCCAGCGCGGGCGCCGCCGCTATCTTCGAGACCTGCGCCCTGGAGCGTGCGGTCCGCGATGTGCGCGCCGCGGCGAAGCATATTGCGATGAGTCCGAACAACTACATCATCGCCGGCCGGCTGGCCCTCGGGCTCGATCCCGGAGCGGCGAGGTTTTGAAGTAACGCGACCAACCAGCGGAGTTACCCGATGTCTGTGGTCTGCCGGCCAGCGCGTGCGCTGGATCTGGAACTTGCGGATAGACTTGTCGTCTCCAGCATCAATGATCTCACGGAGCGGCATGGTTTCGGGCCCATGGCCGTCTGCTCGCCTCCCAAATTTCAGTTGTTTTCCTTGAAGGACGATGCCGACGGTCTCTGGGTGGCGGAGGAGGGCGAGCGGATTCTCGGCTTCGCCTGGAGTTGGGTCTGCGGCGACATGTGGTTTCTGGCGCAGCTGTTCGTGTCACCCGAGTACCAGGGGCGGAGCGTTGGCAACGAGCTGATCAGGCGGACTCTCGAGCACGCCGACAAATCGGGCGCTTCCAACAAGGTGCTCATCACCTTCAGCTTCAACACAGTCTCGCAAGGACTCTATATCCGCCACGGACTGCTGCCGCGATTTCCCATCTACAGTGTCAGTGCATCGCAAGAGCAATTGATCGGTAAATTGCACGGCTCGCGATACGACGTCACGCCGCTCAAGGAAGAAGCTTCGACCCTGCGTCGGCTCGCGCAAGCGGACGAGCGGGTTCTTGGCGTCTCGCGCGAGAAGCATCACCGCTATCTGATCAATGATGGCGGGGCGAGAGGGTTCAATCTCCACGACGGAAACGATTGGGCCGGCTACGCCTATGTGGACGCCGGCGGACATATCGGACCACTCGCAGTCATGGAGCCCCACGCTGTCGCTCCCGCCTTGAGAACAGCGTTGCATCTAGCGGCCGAGAGCGGCTCGTCGCAGGTATCGGCGTTCCTGCCTGGCACAGGCGAGGCGGCTCTCAACGTCGCGATGGAGCACGGAATGCGGATCAAATTTCCCATGTTGCTGATGTCGTCGCGAGAATTCGGCAACTGGGCCCAGTATCTGCCGCGCAACCCCGGCTTCATGTGATCGCAAACGGATGAGTCTGCGACCAGCTTGAGCAGTCGCCCGATCGGATCGCTTTTGCCCTGGAGCCTTTGGAAATCAGTTCGCACAGGAGTGCAGCGGCCGGCCGCTAGGTCATTCTCGCTTCAATCGCCTGGCGACGCAGACACAAGAAGCAAGGCAGGGGGGGCGGCCTGGTCTCAGCCGCTCGACGCCAGCACCAGCGCGCAGATCGCCGCGACAGCGCCGATCACGAATGTCGCGCCATAGCCAAACAGCCCGGCGGCATAGCCGACCGCGGGCGCCGTCAGGCCGATGGCCAGATCGAAGAAGGCGATGAAATTCGCCACCGCGCGGCCGCGCTGTTCGATGGGCACGCGGCGCGTGGCCTCGACGCCCATCGAGGGGAAGATCAGCGAGAAGCCGATGCCGGTGACCAGCGAGCCGAGCAGTGCGAGCATGGGGCTCGTCGAGAGCCAGATCAGCGCCTGACCGAGCGCTTCGATCGCCAGCGACACCACGGCGACGCGAGCGCCGCCGAACTGGTCGGGCAGGTGGCTCCCGACCAGGCGCACGACGATGAAGCCCGTCGAGAACGCCGCCAGCGCGATGCCGGCGCCGGACCAGCCACGCTCCACATAGGTCAATGCCAGAAAGCCGGTGATGCCCGCGAAGGGAATGGTGGCCAGGAACAGCACCGTGCCGGAGCGCCAGATCAGGCCGATCACCTTGTAGAACGGCGTGCGTTCGGTGCTGCCCGACACCGGAACGTCGGGGATCGTATAGGCGATGGCCAGTGCAACCAAAGGCGATAGCGCTGCAAGCGCGCCGATGCCGGCAAAGCCGATCGATGCGTAGACCGCGAGGCCGATCGGCGCACCCAATCCAATCGCCGAATACATGGCGATGCCCTGCCACGACATCACCAGGCCGGTGCGCTGCGGGCCGAGCCGTCCGATGCACCAGCTCATGGTGCCGGTGATGAACAGGCTTTCGCCGAAGCCGAGTGCGACGCGCCCGGTCAGCAGCAGCGCGAGTTTGCCTTCGGCCGGCAGCGGCAGGGTGGCGGCGAGCAGATAGAACAGGCCGGCCAGCGCCGACAGCGGCAGGCCGAGCCGGATCGCGTGACGCGCACCGTGGCGATCGCTGAGCGTACCGGCGCGATGGCGGGTGAGCACCGTCACCACCGACTGGATGCCGATGGCGAAGCCGATCACGCCGGCGCTGAAGCCGAGCTGGTCATGGACGTAGAGCGAGATCGGCGGCAGCGGCAGGCCGACCGAGAGGAAGCCGAAAAACACGATCGCGACCTGCTTGATCAGGCTCTTGCGGTCGTCGTGGCTGAGCGGTGCGGGTCTGGATCGAAGGGGAGCGTTCTGGTTCATGTCGACGTGCTTTCGAGGCGGCCAGCCACGTTGGGGCTGTCCGGAGCTGAGCACGTTGAGTGACGTTAACGCTTACGGCGGGGGCACACCCTGCAATGACGGCTGGTTACGTCGAACCCCGTTCTGCTGTCAAGGTTGTACAATGCGGGAAGCGCTGCTGCACGATCGGCCTATGTTGCGATGTCCGAGCACGACGCCGTGACATTGGTGCCGAAGCCGCCGCAGAGGTCGCCGTGCTGGCCGGACGATGCCAGCCGGTCGTCGGTCGTCGGTCGTCTGGCCGGCTCCGCGCTGACAGGTCCGCACCTTCACTTGATGAAGTCGATGAGTGGCTCGCGATGAAACGCGCAGATGCATTGCAGTTGTCATCATCCTTTAGCGCTCAGGTAACGACTTGCCGGTAGCAACGCCGCCATCCGGCAGCTAAGCAAGGGCCGGGAGCGTCGATCTGCCGGGGTGGTCATGAAATATCTGAGCTATGCCTATCGTTTCCTCTCCAACTTTGCATTTCTGGCGCTGGTCTATTTCAGCCTGAATTTCGTCGGCACCTATCAGCAGCGCGCCATCGTGGCGGCTCTGGTGCTGGTCTATGCTGCCATGCGCGCGATCTCGGCGCTGCGCACATTCGTCTTCTTCAAGGCGATCGAGAAGCTCGAGCTTGAAGCACGCCGGCTTGGTGGATTGGCCGGTGAAGGCCCCGCCGCCGTGTCGTCGCGCAAGGCTGTCGTGAAGGACGTCGTCGACCTGCGTCAGGCCGGCGAGATGAAGTCCTATATCGACCTGCTGTTCCTCGGCATCATCGTGGTGCTGTGCATCGCCAAGATCGTCACCGAATAATCGCGCTCAGCGCGGGGCGGCAGTCGCGGTCGGATGCAGGCCCGGCGGAATGGCGCCGGGAATGGTGCGCCTGGCGGCGCTGGCATCAATCGAGATCAGTTTTCCGATGGCATCTGACTGAGCGGCGCGGACCGGAACGGTCTGCTGCGCGTGATGCGGCAGCCGGATCAGCGCATTGATCGGCTGGTTGCGGTGCTCGGAAATCTCGAACAGGTCTGAGGCCGGCACCGGCAGCGAGGCGCTGCTGGTCATCGCATGCAGCGTCGCGTTGCGCGGCCATGGCGCCTGTTCGGGCAGCGACACGGCACTGCGCGGCCGACGCACGCGATCGAAATTCTCGGTCAGCGACAGCATCTGGTCGGAGGCCGAGATCGCGGGCACGGGCAGCATGTCGTCATGGGCGAAGGCGAAGGTCGGCACCTTGTGCCAGCGCGTGACGGCCACGGTCTCCGACACCGGGTGCAGCTGCCACTGCTGCGGCTCCGTGGGCGTCTTGGGCTTGTTCGGCGTCGCCGCCTCGACATGGACGATGTGATAGCCGCCGGCCTTGAGGTCGCGCAGGATGCCGGGCAGGGCGGCCACGGTGCGCGGCTGGATATCATGCAGCAAGAGGATGCCCTTGCCCTTGGCGGCAATGCGCGAGATCGCGAGATCATGGACCTTCTGCGGTGACACATGGCGCCAGTCGTCGGCCGGAAAATCGGCGCTCCAGGTCTGGATCCCGCGTGACGCCAGATAGTCCTCGACCGCACTCGCGCGCAGCAGGCCGGGAATGCGGAAGAACGGCGACAGCAGCGCGGGGTCACCGAGCGCCGCCGTGGTGTTGGCGATGCCGTCCTCGATTTCCTGCTGCGCCTTCTCTATCGGCATGCGGTTCATGCTGAGCGGGTGGTTCTGGCTATGGGTGCCGACGGTATGGCCGAGCGCGATAAGCTTGCGCACGCCTTCGGGATGCTCCTTCGCCATCCGGCCGATGATGAAGAAGGTCGCCTTCACGCATTCGGAGGCGAGAATATCCAGGATCGCGTTCGAGTGCTTCGGGATCGGGCCGTCGTCGAAGGTCAGCACGACCTCCTTGTCCCGGAGCGGCAGCGTCTCGGCATATTGCATGGTGCCGATCTTGGTGTGCTCTCGAGGGTCGACGACGATGGTGCGCGAGGTGCCGAGCGCGTCGGGATTGCCCGGGCACGCCTCGGCCGACAAGGCACGGGTGGTGGAGGCTGCGGCGGCGGTGAACAGGGTCAGGCCGGTGAGCAGGCTCAGGCACAGGAGGCGTCGCGCCCGGTCAGTCGTCGCCTTGTCCATTCGTCGATCCGTCACTCGCTTCGATGCCAGCCGCAAAGTTACCGGGGCGGCTGTGAACGCAATGTTAATCATATCGGCCCGCCGACGGTATTTTTCGCATGCCGTCTATTGGGATTTGCTCTGTTGGGAGCCGGGGCGGGCCGGGGTGCCTGCGGCAGGTGGCACGATATGGACCACCCGGTAGCGGTTCTCCCGGAGATAGCGCAGGAAATCGGGCAGCATCGCGGCAGTCTGCGCCTTGGTGTCGTGAAACAGGATGATTCCCCGCCCGGCGGCCTTCAGGCGACCGGTAATCAGCTCCAGTTGCTGCTGCGGAGTCATGGGGTTCCAGTCGCTGGCCCAGAAATCCGCGCCGAACACCGCGATCTGGCGGGACTGCAGCAGGTCCAGCAGGGCCGGGGTCGACTCGAAATAGGGGAACCGGAAGAACGGCGTGGTCGGCACGGTGGTGGCCTTGCCGTTCAGGGCCATTTCGTCGGCGCTGATGCCCCGGTCGATCTGTTCGACGGCGGCTGAATTGCTGATCTTCTTGAGGTCGGCATGGGCAAGGGTGTGATGGCCGATGGTGTGTCCTTCGGCGGCCATGCGTTTCACCAGCGAGGCATTGGCCGTGGCGCTCTGGCCGATCAGGAAGAAGGTCGCACGAACACATTCGCGGGACAGCGCCGTGAGAATCTTCGTCGTGGTCGGCGCATGCGGGCCATCGTCGAAGGTCAGCACGACCTCGTGGTCTTGCAGCGGCAGCGTATCCGGAAAACTCTGAGTTCCGACGCGCGGAAAGGTCCTGGGATCCACCGTGAGAATGCGCGCGGTGCCGAGCGTATCCTTGCGCGGGCAGTCCTCGGCATGGGCGGCGATGGTGGAAGCAATCAAGGCAAGGATGGCGGCCTTCAACACGATCACGACACTTTCCCGGCCGCTGATTTCGCGCACCGCGTTTTTCCGATTGCATCAGGCATTGCGCATTGGGTAATGCCTGATGCGAGCTTCTGTTCACAGATGGATTAGCGCATTTCCCAGGGGATAGCGCTAGCTCTGTCACCCCCCAAACAAGCAGGCGAGGTGCGGCATGGCCGATGATGTCGATCTCGCTCAACCGGTCGCTCCCGAGGGATTGTCGGCGCTCGACAGGATGCCGATGCGCAACGATGACGGCGACATTCGCCCCGAATTTGTCGAGGCGATTTCGCACGCGGTTCAGGTTGCCGATACCGCATTTCTCAAGGAGATCGTCGGCGAGCTGCATGAGGCCGATCTCGGCGACCTGATCGAAGCCCTCGACGCCGATGAACGCATCAGCCTGATCGAGCTGACCGGCGCCGATTTCGACTTTTCGGCGCTGAACGAGGTCGACGACACCGTTCGTGAGGAACTGCTCGAGGATCTGCCGCCGGAAACCGTGGCCGAGGGCGTTCGCGAACTCGATTCCGACGATGCCGTCGAACTGCTTCAAGGCGTCGACGAGGAGGTCCAGGACGAGATTCTCGAGAAGCTGCCGCTGTCCGAGCGCGTGGCGCTCGAGCGCAGCCTCACTTACCCCGAAAACTCCGCCGGTCGGCGTATGCAGACCGAGTTCATCGCGATGCCGCCGGACTGGAATGTCGGTCAGGCCATCGACTACATGCGCGAGACCCCGGACCTGCCGGACCGGTTCTACGAGATCTATTCCGTCGATGCCGACCAGCGCTGGCAGGGCGCAGTATCGCTGGACGCGCTGTTGCGCGCGCGCCGTCCGGTGCCGCTGGCCGACCTGATCGACGAGGACCGCCGCCGCGTCTCGGTACTGGACGATCAGGAGGAAGTGGCGCGGATGTTCGGCAAGTACAATCTTGTCGCGGCGCCCGTCGTCGATACCGACGATCGCCTCGTCGGCGTCATCACCATCGACGATGTCGTCGACGTCATCGAGGAGGAGGCCGACGAGGACCTCAAGGCGCTCGGCGGCGTCACGTCGGACGAAGAACTGTCGGACAATTTCTGGACCATCGCCAAGGGCCGCTTTACCTGGCTGCTCATCAACCTCGCCACCGCTTTCATCGCGTCCTCGGTGCTGGGCCTGTTCGAGGATCAGTTGCAGCAGATGGTGGCGCTGGCGGTGCTGGCACCCATTGTCGCCAGCCAGGGCGGCAATGCCGCGACCCAGACCATGACGGTCGCGGTGCGCGCATTGGCGACGCGGCAGCTCAATCCCAATAACGCGATGCGCATCGTGATCCGCGAAGGCCTTGTCGGCCTGATCAACGGATTGGCCTTTGCCTTGATCACCGGCATCGCCGCCTTTGCCTGGTTCAAGACGCCCGGCCTCGGCATTGTCATCGGCCTCGCAATGATCTGCAATCTGATCGCCGGCGCACTCGGCGGCATTCTGATTCCGATGGTGCTGGAACGCGTCAAGGCCGATCCGGCCGTGGCCTCCGGGACATTCGTGACCACGGTGACCGATGTGGTGGGCTTCTTCGCTTTCCTGGGGATCGCGACGCTGTGGTTCGGGCTGAAGTGAGGCAGAGCACTATGATAGTTAGGAAAGGGGGCGTTGCTGCTGCAATAGCGATAGTGCTTTGTATGCCGTCGATGTCTCTCGCAGACAGCAGGAATGGGGAGCGGATTTTTTTTAACCGTTGCGCCATGTGCCACGGAAACGACGTCAAGGGCACGGGGCCTTTGGCTGATAAAAGCAATCCGCCTGCACCCAATCTCACGACACCCGAGTTCAAGAAGCGCTTACATGATTATCCCGGCGTCATTGTATCATCCGTGATACTCCGTCCCAACGGCGATCTTATTCCAAGGACCTTGCGGGAAAACGGCGTCAAGTTGCCTCCGTTCGCATGGACGGTTAAGGACTTCCGCGATCCGAATGAGTATCTGACTGACAAGATCGCTAAGACCAAATGATCAAGGCGTCGCGTGACGCATCGATATAACAGGAGGAATGCATGCCGGCTCTGCCGCTCTCGGGTATCAAGGTTATCGATATGACTCGGGTGCTCGCCGGCCCGATCGCAGGGCAGATGCTCGGTGATTTCGGCGCCGAAGTCATCAAGATCGAACGCCCTGGATCTGGCGACGATTCCCGCGCATTCGGCCCTCCTTATCTGAACGATCCGGACGGCAGCAGGCGCGACAATGGGTTCTATCTCTGCGCCAACCGCAACAAGAAGTCGGTCACGGTCAATGTGGCCAAGCCTGAAGGCCAGGAGATCATTCGCGAACTCGCCAAGACGGCCGACGTCTTGTTGGAAAACTACAAGGTCGGCGACCTCAAGCGTTATGGCCTCGACTATGACGCGATCAAAGCCATCAACCCGCGCATCGTCTACTGCTCCGTCACAGGCTTCGGACAAACAGGTCCCTACGCCACACGCGCCGGTTACGACGCGATCCTGCAGGCGATGGGCGGTCTTATGAGCGTCACCGGCCATCTCGACGGCGAGCCTGGCGAAGGCCCCATGAAGGTCGGTCCTTCGATCGTGGACTATATGACTGGCCTGAACGCCACCATCGGCGTGATGTCCGCGCTCTATCACCGCGACGCTGGCGGCGGCGAGGGACAGCAGATCGATGCTTGTCTGTTCGATACCGTGATCGCCTCGCTGTCGCACTGGCTCCAACCCTATCTCATCCACGGCAAAGTCCCGCCGCGCCGCGGAACATGGGGCAATGGCGGCATGCCCGCCGGCGTCTTCCGTTGCACCGACGGCGAGGTGATGATCGTGAACGGCAATGACGGCCAGTTTCAGCGGACATGCGAAGTGCTCGGCGAGCCGGATCTGGCCAAGGATCCGCGTTTCCTGAAGAACAACGATCGTGTCCAGCACGGCAAGGAGATCATGGCCATCTTCGCCGGTCTTTTCCTGAAGCAGCCGGTCGCCTACTGGCTGGAGCGTCTGGAGGCGGTCGGCGTACCGTCCGGTCCGATCAACGACTTCGATCAGGTTTTCGCGGACCCTCATGTGAAGTCCCGCGGTATGCGCGTGAGCTCAAACCATCCCTTCGAGCCGGCGCTTTCGCTCGTACGAAATCCGCTGATGTTTTCGGGCACGCCGATCACCGAATATCGCGCGCCGCCACTTCTCGGCTCCGACACGGACGAAATCCTGTCCACCATCGGCTACGACGGCGAACGGATTGCTGCGCTCAGGAAGATGGGCGTTGTCTAGACCGCTGTCGAGCTGCACCGTGCCGCATTGCCAGGATCGCCCCAGCCGGTCGCGCAGTGTGATTTCCAGCTTCGGGCTACTTGGACGTCAACGCGGGTGGAGAGGGGGCAGCGGTGTAGTTCGCGTCTTCACCGCTCCTTAACGGTAATCACCGACCATCACGCGCAATGAGGTCGAACATGCGCTTGCGGTTGAAGGCTGACGGTCGGATTGTCGAATTGCGGGACGGGCACGAGGTACCGCTGGTTCCCGATATGCCTGTTTCGCCGGAGCCGGTCGCGGTGCGGCCCGGCGAAGCAGAAGTTCGCGATCTGCGCCGCCGTGCGCAGCTGACCCAGATGGAATTTGCCGCGCGTCTCGGCGTTCCCGTCGAGACGATCCGCAACTGGGAGCAGGGCAAGCGCATGCCGCGCGGTCCGGCCCGTGCCTTGCTGGCGGTGATCGCTCACGCGCCCGAGACGGTATTTGCGGCGCTCGCGCCGGTTGCTGCGGACGCCTGAACAATCGTTGTGGATAATCGTTGGCGCTGACGCGCCGGCCATGTCCAGGAAAAGCTTGCGGCGCTCGTATCGTTCCTCTGTGAGAGGAGAAGATGATGCAGTTCGTGGAGGCAAACGGCGCCCGCATCCCGGCCATTGGCCTCGGGACATGGGAATTGCGCGGCCGCGTTTGTGCCCGCGTCGTCGAGCAGGCGATCCGGCTCGGCTATCGCCACATTGACACCGCACAGGTCTATGAAAACGAGCGCGATGTCGGCGAAGGCATCCGTGCGTCGCGCATTCGCCGCGACGAGATGTTCGTCACGACCAAGGTCTGGACCACGCATTTCGCGCCTCACAATCTCGAACGTTCCGTGAAGGAGAGCCTGACGCGGCTGCGGATGACCGAGGTCGATCTGTTGTTGCTGCACTGGCCGAATCCGCAGGTGCCGCTGGAGGAAACGCTCGGCGCGCTGGCCCATGCGAAGCAGATGGGCCTGACCCGGCATATCGGCCTGTCGAATTTCACCGTGGCGCTGATCGAACAGGCGGTGGCCGCATGTCCCGCGCCGCTGGTCTGCGATCAGGTCGAATATCATCCCTATCTCGACCAGGCGAAGGTGCAGGGTGCCTGCCGGCAGAATGGTCTGGCCATGGTCGCCTACAGCCCGATCGCCCAGGGCAATGTCCGCGGCGATGAAACGCTTGCTGACATCGGCAAGGCACATGGCAAGAGCGCGGCGCAGGTCTGCCTGCGCTGGCTGGTACAGCAGGGTGCGGTGGCGATCCCGCGCACCTCCAAGGTCGAGCGCCTGTCGGAGAATATCGACGTGTTCGATTTCATGCTGTCCGAAACCGAGATGTCGCGGATTTCGCAGCTGGCGCATCCGAAGGGGCGGCTGACCGACTACGGCTTCGCGCCGAAATGGGATTGATCCATCAGGCCAGCCTGCATTTGCCGCATTGATCTTACAGACGGGATGGCTCATCCAGTAACACCGTCCGGCAAGCCAGGGGCCTCATGTTCTTCACTTTCTCCAAGATACTCGGCTTCTTCACGGAGCCGTCCAATGCGATCGTCGTGATCTGCGTGATCGGCATTGTGCTGGTGTTTTTGCAGCGCCAGCGTGTCGGGACATTGCTGGTGACCTTTGGCATCCTGTTGCTGCTGCTGTTCGGCTATTCGCCTGCTGGCAATGTGCTGATGCTGTCGCTGACCGAGCGTTTTCCGAAATGGCAGGACGATGGCCGTGCACCCGACGGCATCATCGTGCTCGGCGGCGCCATCGATTCAGATTCGTCCGCGGCGCGCGGCTCTCTGGAGATCAATTCGGCCGGCGAGCGCGTGACGGCGATACTGGATCTGGCGCGCCGTTATCCGCAGGCGCGTATCGTCTTCACCGGCGGCGCCAGCAGCCTGATCGAAAAGTCTCTCTCCGAAGCGCCCGTCGCCGGCGAATGGCTGGAGCGTCTTGGCGTCGCGCGCGGCCGCATCACGCTTGAAACCGACTCCCGCACCACGGACGAAAATGCCGCCTTCACCGCACGCCTGGTGACGCCGAAGCCCGGCGAACGCTGGCTGCTGATGACGTCCGCCTGGCATATGCCGCGCGCGATCGGCGCGTTCCGCAGGGGAGGATTCGATGTCGAAGCCTATCCGGTGGACTGGCGCACGCGCGGCTGGATCGATGCCACCGAGACCTTCGATACCGCCAGCGCCGGCCTCGGCCGGAGCGACATCGCGGTTCACGAATGGGTGGGGCTGATCACCTATTGGCTCGCTGGCCGCAGCAGCGAATTGCTGCCGGGGCCGAAGAAGCCGTGATCCGTCACTCCGCCTTCGGCAGCCCCAGCCGGTACACGCCGCGGAAGTCGTTGGGATCCTCGACCGGCTTGCCCTTGCGATAGATCACGAGCCGTTCGGCCAGTGCCAGGGTGACCGCGGCGCGGCGGATCGGCATCAGCAGCGCATGCCAGTCGCCTTCGGGCTCGATCACATGGGCGATCTCCGGCGGGCTCAGCGTGCCCGCGCCGTTGCGGGTGAGCGCGTCGAGGATCGCCTCGTCGAGCGGCAAGGGCTTGGGTTTCGGGGCCAGCTTGGGGGCTGCGGATTTCGGAGGCTTCGGACTGGATTTGGACATGCACTGCCATGACCGATCGGACGGCATGACGCAAGCTGTGGCATGGCGGACATGGCGCGGGCAGGGGGGCAGCGCTATGATTGCACCGGTCGGCGTATAGAAGTCTCGTTAGGCGTATGGAACCAAAGCACCTCATCCGGGCAGCGATTGTCGTCTCGGTGGTCGGCCACCTCGGGCTGGCCGCTGGCGTCTATTTCGCCGATGCGCGCCCGATGGAGCAGCACGAGGAGAGCGTTGCCGTCGATCTGGTGACGCCGCAGCAGCTCGCCGAGGCCGAGAAGAAGGCCGAGGAGATACCGCCGGAGCCCGAGAAAAAACCGGAGAAGAAGCCGGAGCCGGAATTCCGGCTGCCTGACCTGACCAACAAGCCGACGCTGGAAGAGCAGAAGACGCAGGCCATGGCTGCCAAACCGCAGTCCTCGGCGCAGAACACCCCGCCGCAGCCGCAAAAGACATCGCCGCAGCAACCCGCGCCGTCACCGCAGCAACCGGCTGCCCAGCAACCGCCGCCGTCTCAGCAGCAAGCCCAGCAACAGCAGCAGGCGGCTCCCGCAACGCCGCCGCCGCCTTCATCTCCGCCCGCTGCGCAGCCGCCCTTGCAGCAGCAGGCTGCCCTGCAAGCGCAACCACCTGCGCCGCAGCCCGGCCCTCAGCAGGTGCCGCCGCAGCCCGAGGCCGATATCACCGTGAAATACGGCGTCATGCTGGGATTGCCGGAAGGTTTCGGCGGTGGAGCCGCGTCAGAGCAGGCCGATCTGTCGAAGCTGGATATCGCTGCCTTCCGGCGGCATCTGCGGAGCTGTTCGAAACTGCCCGCCACCGTCGCGCGCGGCGATGACGCCAAGGTCAAGCTGCGCGCGGTGTTCTCGCCGGATGGCCGGCTGGTCGCCGAGCCCTCGGTGATCGAGGTGCGGCGTCCGGCCAAGGCGGCGCTGCTGATGCAGGCGGCCAAGCAGGCGCTGGAAGCCTGCCAGCCTTATGCGATGCTGCCGGCCGACAAATACGATGAGTGGAAAGTGCTCGATCTCGATTTCACGCCGCAGGATTTCGCGGGGTAACCCTTATTTCGGCGTCGGGCGCCATGGCCTTCCAGGCATTGGACGCGAACTGCCGGCGCCACGTCACCACAACGACGGCAGCTGTCGAGACCAGAAACACCCAGGGGCTGACGAACCAGCCGAGATAGCCGAGCGCAAAGAAGAAGGCGCGCTGCCCGCGGTTGAAATGCCGGGCCGCTGCGCCGAACATCCGCGTCGTGCGCACCACATGCGCTTCGGCTTCCGGCGTGTCGCGCTTCGAGGCCAGCGGCATGGCGCCGATCAGGATCGCGACGTAGTTGAACAGCCGGTACGACCAGGCAAATTTGAAGAACGCATAGACGAAGATCAAGATCAGCCCGAAGCACTTGATCTCCCACATGCCGGGCGTCGTGTTGAAGCCGAGCGGCAGGTTCTGCATCATCGGCATCACTTCGTTGGTGGCGCGCAGCAGCGCCAGCGAACCGCCGATGGCGATCAGCGTGGTCGAGGCGAACCACGCCGTGCCGTTCTGCAGCGATGTCATGATGTGGGTATCGACGATACGCGCGTCGCGCTCCAGCAGGCGGCGCATCCAGACCTCACGATAGGCATGCATGCGTGCCGACAGGCTGTCGCGGCCGTATTTGGTGTGCTCTAGCGTGATCGCATAGGTCGTCCACTCCAGGATGAAGAAGCCCAGCGCGAAGACGTCGACCCAGGAATAGTTGATCATGAAGCACCTGTTGTATCAGTTGGCACTTCTGCCACGCATGCCGTGATGCAGCAACAAGCCTGTGCGCGCCGCTTGCTTGCAGCGGCGCAAGCGTGGCAATTTACCGGTCTTCCAAGGAGTGGTTGATGTCGCTGACGCTGGTGATCGGAAACAAGAACTATTCGTCGTGGTCGATGCGGCCATGGGTTGCGCTGAAGGCTGCCGGCATCCTGTTCGAGGAAGTCTTCATCCCGCTTTATACCGACGTTGCCGACAAGCAGCGCATCCTCGATGTCAGCCCGTCCGGCAAGGTGCCGGCGCTGGTGGATGGCGAGATCACCGTGTGGGATTCGCTGGCGATCATCGAATATGCCGCCGAGCGCTTTCCGGACGCAAGACTCTGGCCGGAGGGCCGGGCCGCGCGCGCCCATGCCCGTTCGGTGTCCGCCGAGATGCATTCCGGCTTCATGCCGCTGCGCAACGAATGCGGTATGAACCTGCATCGGCCGGTGCGGGCCAAGGCGCTGTCCGACGATGCCAAGGCCAATATCAGGCGCATTCAGCAGATCTGGGCGGATTGCCGCGCGCGTTACGGCGCATATGGACCGTATCTGTTCGGCGCCTTCAGCGGCGCGGACGCCATGTATGCTCCCGTCGTCCATCGGTTCCTGACCTACGACATCGACGTCACGCCGGAAGCCCGTGCGTATATGGATACGATGCAGGCGCTGCCGGCGTTCCGGCAATGGACCGACGAGGGCCTCGCCGAAACCATCGTCATCCCGCGCTTCGAGGACGACTGACGCGTTTTCGAGCGAAGTTGGTACCTGTTCGCGTCAGGAAAACGCGTCAAAATGAGAAGATAGGGCCGCCACGATTTCGTCATGGACTTGGGCCTTGCCATAACAACCGCATATTGCGGGTTCATGGCAGCCGGACTTTATTCGGAAGCAAGACCTTCTTCGGAAACATGACTTTCTTCGGAAAAGTGGCTTCCAGACGCGTGGGGACGACAAGATGAACGGGATATGGGCAAATTCGCTCGATCAAATCTGGCGCGCGCCGACGCTTCCCATGTGGCTCGCGCTGGCTGCCTCCGTCTTCTTCGCCCTGATCGTGCTGGCGACGCTGCTGCGCGCCGAGAAGTCTGTCGCCAATGGCGCGCTGACCGTGATCACGCTGCTGGCCATCGGCGTTGCTGCTGCAGCGACGCTGCGCAAGTCCGAAACCGTAGGGCAGGAGGCATCGGCCGCCGTCGTTGCGGTGCCCCAGGTGAATGCGTCATTGCCGGCGTTGTCGTGCCTTGACGAGCTCGCCGGCGATATGGTGCTCGCGGGCTGCGAGAAGGTGCTGTTCGGTTCTGCGGATTCGGTGGCGGCTGCCGTGTCGGCATCGGCGGTGCAGATCAACCGCCTGATCGCCCATGGCGATGTCGCCACGGCCAACAAATCCATGACGCCTGAACTGGCGGGGCTGCGCCGCGCGGTCGAGCGCGATCGCTACGGCCTGATCGCCTATGTATTGCAGTCGCGTGATCGCTGCATGCCGGAGAGCTGCGCTGCCTATGCCGCGCTGACCGATCACAAGCAGATTGCCTCGAATATGGAAGAGCGGACCTATGAGGGTCTCGTGACGCGCTATGCACCGAGCTGGAATGCGCCGCCTGCGGCTGCAGCCGCTGCGACAGGCGCATTGGCCGGATTGCCGGCATCGGTTCCGACCGGCAAGCCGACCACGGCTGATTTCCCGTCATCAGCCTCGATCCCGCCGATCTCGATCATGACGGATACACCTGTGCCCGCGCCGAAGACACCGCCGGCCGCCGCCAATGCGCAGGCGCCGCGTGCCGCGACGTCAGCTCCGCCACCTGCTGCCGCGAAGAAGCAACCCGCACCGAAGGCCGCCGCTCGTCCACAGGCGCCTGCCGCCGCAGCCCCCGTGCAGCTTGCGCCGGAGGCCCCGCCGGCCGATAAGAGCGGTGGATAACGCCTTGTAAAACTGCGTTGCGGTGCCGATTTCTGACCCATGCCCCTGCATCTCATCAAGCTCGCCGTCGGCTGCGAATCCATTGCCGATTTCAAGAGCTATCTCGCTGAACGGATGCGCGCAGCCAAAGCGCGCGGCGCACCCCAGCACCACATCCACATCACGCGCATGGTGCCGAAGCGCGATGCCGAACTGCTCGACGGCGGCTCGCTCTACTGGGTGATCAAGGGCGAGATCGCGCTACGCGAGAAGATATTGGCGATCGAACCGTTCCGGGACAGCGACGGCATCAACCGCTGTCGGCTGGTGATGCAGCCGAAACCCGTCACCGTCGCGCCGCGTCCGCTGCGGCCGTTCCAGGGCTGGCGCTATCTCACCGACAAGGACGCCCCGCCGGATCTCGGCAAGGCCGCGGCATCCATCGAGGCGATGCCCGAGCCGATGCGGCGGGAATTGCGGGAATTGGGGCTGCTGTAGGGCAGGGCTCGCTCGTCATCATTGCTCCAGCCGGGTTCGTCTGCGCGAAGGCGCGCAGTCGCCCTCCGGCAAACCAGTTGGTTTGCCGGAGAATGACAGTGTGGGGCGGCAAGACAGCACTCAAACATTTTTTCCTATATCTATTGACAACATCCCCATCAGGTTTATTTTCCCCTTTGTCCTGCCCCACCGAGAGGGGCGATCGCGATCGTCACGATTGCGGGGCGGGATGCGGTGGACGCCGGAGATGCGGCGTCACGGGATATGTGGGGTACGGCTGTCTGCGGGCAGGCCGCATCGCCTGTGGTCAGGATACCACTGGGACAGGCGGCATGGCTTGCTGGCGGATGGAACGAGCCCGCAGATCAAGTGACGGACGACCAGATTCGAAACGCGTCCGGCCCAGTAGCTTGTGCTCCCCCGGCCCTGTCGCGCAGGGCCAAACAAGGGTGACCTTGATCGGTCGCTTGGGCAAGCATTCAGCAAGTCGACAAAACACCGCAGGCGGAACGTCGGGCAATCGCCCGTGCTTTCCGAAAGTCCTGATGCGCCAACTTGCGGAAGACCGCATCGGCATCAGGCCCAGGGGTGCATCGGGCACCCGGCGTTCCGCACGCCCTCTCGCAAGAGGGCGGGAATGCAGCAGACGACGGCGCCCCCGCGCCGCCAACAACAGGGGCGATCACGCATGTCTGAAGGGTAGTGGCTGTTTGAAATTCGAATCTGTAATGACGCCGAAGCGTCAGGTCGTAGGATGGGTAGAGCGCAGGCGCGAAGCGCTGAAGCGAAACCCATCGTTCTATCTTACGGCAGGCTCGTCCGACGGGTTTCGCGAAGATGCTCACCCCATCCTGCGAGCGCGACTGTGTGACAGTTGAATCCATGTCGGATGTCGCGGCCTGCGCGTAGCGCAAGCCATTGTCGTAGCTCCGTCCAGCCCACCACTTCCGGAAATCCTGACCTCCGCTTTTGTGAGAGCTCGCTGACCAGATTGGTAAACGGCTAAATCACTGGCGAAAAAGCTCCCGGCCGTGTTGCATCCATTCCGCTCTGTGAAATTCACGTCCGCAGCGTGAAATGTTGTCGCTTGCCAAGGCTGCCGTGAAAGGTCACAAAAAACTGAACTGGGACGAAACACCAAGCGGAGAGACGTTTGAGCATCAAGGGCAAGGCATATATCGCCGGCATCTACGAACATCCGACCCGGCACGCGCCGGATAAATCCATTGCGCAGTTGCATGCCGAAGTCGCCAAGGGCGCGCTCGAGGATGCAGGCCTCACGCATAAGGACGTTGACGGCTATTTCTGCGCCGGCGATGCGCAGGGAGGCCTGTGGCCGATGGTCGATTATCTCGGCCTCAAGCCGCGGCACGTCGATTCAACCGAGACCGGCGGCTGCTCCTATATCATTCATCTCGGCCATGCCGCGCAGGCGATCGCCGCCGGCAAATGCTCGATCGCACTCGTCACATTGGCCGGCAAGCCGCGCACCGGCGTGATGCCGCCGCGCCTGCAGGGCGCCGAAGCCGATTTCGAGACTGCCTATGGCGCCACCACGCACAATGCCTATGGCATGTGTGCCATGCGTCATATGCACGACTACGGTACGACCAGCGAACAGCTCGCCTGGATCAAGGTCGCAGCCTCGCATCACGCGCAATACAACCCGCATGCGATGCTCAAGGATGTGGTCACCGTCGAGGACGTGCTGAACTCGCCGATGATCTCCGATCCCTTGCATCGCATGGATTGCTGCGTCGTCTCGGACGGCGGCGGCGCGATGATCGTGACCACGCCCGAGATTGCGAAGAGCCTGAAGAAACCTCTGGTCCGCCTGATCGGCCACGGCGAAGCGATGAAGGGTCCGCGCGGCGGCAAGGATCTCGATCTCACTTACTCGGCCGGCGTGTGGTCCGGTCCGCGCGCTTTCGAGGAAGCGGGCGTGACGCCGCAGGACATGAAGTATGCGTCGATCTATGACAGCTTCACCATTACCGTGCTGATGCAGCTCGAAGACCTCGGCTTCTGCAAGAAGGGCGACGGCGGCAAGTTCGTGTCCGACGGCAACCTGATCTCGGGCGTCGGCAAGCTGCCGTTCAACACCGATGGCGGCGGCCTCTGCAGCAACCATCCCGTCAATCGCGGCGGCATGACCAAGATCCTCGAAGCCGTGCGCCAGCTGCGCGGCGAAGCCCATCCCAAGGTGCAGGTGCCGAATTGCGATCTGGCGATCGCGCACGGCACCGGAGGCCTGCTCGGCGTGCGCCACGCCGCATCGACCGCCATTCTGGAGCGCGTGTAATGACTGAAGCCAAGAAGTATCCGACCCCGGTTGGCAATCCTGAATCGCAGCCCTTCTGGGATGCGGCCAAGGACGGCAAGTTCATGATCAAGCGCTGCACGACCTGCGGCGAGGCGCATTTCTTCCCGCGCGCGATCTGCCCGTTCTGCTTTTCCGACAAGACCGAATGGGAGCAGTCGTCGGGCGAGGGCGAGATCTACACCTACAGCCATATGCGCAAATCGGCGACCGGTCCCTATGTGATCGCCTATGTTACGCTGAAGGAAGGCCCCTCGGTGCAGACCAACATCGTCGATTGCGAGCCGGACAGTCTGAAGATCGGCCAGAAGGTGAAGGTGGTATGGAAGCAAACCGACGGCGCGCCGCTGCCGTTCTTCACGCCGGCGTAACGGCTCTACTTCCCTCTCCCCCAACGCGAAGCGAAGCTGCGCGAGGCGGGGGAGAGGGCGCAACCACAAGCGCCGCAAAAAAAAGGAGAGGGAACTCACATGCCCATCAACTACGAAGCGATGATGGCGATGAAGAACATCGGCCAGAAATATGCCTGGACCGATCGCGAAGTGATGCTCTACGCCTATGGTATCGGCATGGGCGCCGATCCGATGGACGAGAAGGAACTGGCCTTCGTCAACGAGGGCACCTATACGCCGCGTCCGCTGAAGGTCGTGCCGACCTATGCATCGGTTGCCGCCTGGGGTTCGAGCCCCGGCGAGATGAATCTCAACAAGCTGCTGGTGGTCGACGGCGAGCGCGACATCACCTTCCACAAGCCGATGCCGGTGGCCGCGAAGATCACCGCGGATAGCAGCGTGCTCGGCGTGTTCGACAAGGGCGCCGACAAGGGCGCGGTGATCCTGCATCAGACGATCCTGCGCGATGAAGCCGGCGAGCCGCTGGCGACTTTGGTGGCGTCGCGTTTCGCCCGCGGCGATGGCGGCTTCGGCGGCAAGTCCGAAGGCCAGCCCGAACCGCATGCGATGCCGAAGCGCGCACCGGACCGGACCGTCGATATCACCACGCGGCCCGATCAGGCGCTGATCTATCGCCTGTGCGGCGATCGCAACCCACTGCATTCGGATCCCGAATTCGCCAAGCGCGCCGGCTTTCCGCGTCCGATCCTGCACGGCATGTGCACCTATGGCATCACCTGCCGCGGCGTGCTGCAGACCTATGCCGACTACGATCCCTCCGCGTTCAAGCAGCATGCGGTGCGCTTCTCGTCGCCGGTCTATCCCGGCGAGACCGTGAGCATGGATCTGTGGAAGGACGGCAACGTCGTGTCGTTCGAGGCCAAGGTGAAGGAACGCGGCGTCACCGTGATCAAGAGCGGCAAGACGGTGCTGGCGTAACCACACACTGTCATTCCGGGGCGCGGGCGGCGACAGCCGAACGCGCCCCCGGAATCTCGGAGTGTTTGGCTCACCGGAGACTCTCATGTTGAGATTCCGGGTTCGGTCTCGCCACCTGCGGTGTCGATCCCGCCCCGGAATGACGGAAGAAACCAAAAAAGAGAATAATCAAAAACCACACAGGGAGCGTGTCATGGGTCTTCTCGACGGCAAGGTAGCCATCATCACAGGCGCCGGTGGCGGCCTCGGTGAAGCCTACGCCAAACTGTTTGCGCGCGAAGGCGCATCCGTCGTGGTCAACGATCTCGGCGGCCCGCGCGATGGCTCCGGCTCTGATCTGTCGATGGCGCAGCAGGTCGTCGATGCCATCACCAAAGCCGGTGGCAAGGCGGTCGCCAATGGCTCCGACATTTCGACCATGGCCGGTGGCCAGTCCGTGTTCGACGATGCCATCAAGGCCTTCGGCAAGGTCGATATCCTCGTCAACAATGCCGGCATCCTGCTCGACCAGACCTTCGCCAAGGCCACGGAAGCCGCGTGGGACAAGGTCATGAAGGTGCATCTCAAAGGCACCTTCTGCGTCACCCAGCCGGCCTTCAAATGGATGAAGGAGAATGGCGGCGGCGTCATCGTCAATACGTCGTCGACCTCCGGCCTGATCGGCAATTTCGGCCAGAGCAATTACGGCGCGGCGAAAGGCGGCATCTGGGGCCTGTCCAATGTGCTGGCCATCGAGGGCCGCAAATACAACATTCGCGTGTGGACGCTGTCGCCGGGCGCGCTGACGCGGATGACCGCGGATCTGCCGCGCTATATCGAAAATCCCGGCGCAGCGCTGGGCCCGGACGGCATCGCGCCAGCGGTGCTCTACATGGTCAGCGACCTCTCCGGCAACCAGACGGGCAAGGTGCTTGGCGTCTCCGGCCCGCGCGGCGTCCGCGAGATGAAGATGATGGAAATGGAAGGCTGGAAGCCGCCCCATGACGGCTGGAAGGCTGAGGATATCGTGAGCCATGCCGGCGAGATCTTCTTCTCGGAGGAGGCGGGCCAGCACGGGGCGCGGCGTTTTTGAGGTGCACTTACCTCCTGTTCGGGCGGACAGACGGGATATTTCCCGGTAGACTGCCGGCATCCATTCACAGAGGCCCATGATGAAACTGACGTCCAAAGCCACCGGCACCTTCGCCATCGCACCGACCCCGTTCCTTGAGGACGGCCGCATCGACGACAAATCGATCGATGGCCTGACGGACTTCTATGCCCAGGTCGGCTGCAACGGTGTGACCGTGCTCGGCATCATGGGCGAGGCGCCGAAGCTGGAGGGGGCCGAGTCCGAGGCCGTGGCCACCCGCTTCATCAAGCGCGCCGGCGACAAGATGCAGATCATCGTCGGCGTTTCCGCGCCCGGTTTCGCCGCCATGCGTTCGCTGGCGCTGAAGTCGATGGATGCCGGCGCTGCCGGCGTCATGATCGCCCCGCCGCCGCATCTGCGCACCGACGACCAGATCACCAACTATTTCAAGCAGGCGGTGGATGCCATTGGCGATGACGTGCCGTGGGTACTGCAGGATTATCCGCTGACCCTCACCGTGGTGATGACACCTGCGGTGATCCGCAAGATCATCATGGACTCCAAGTCCTGCGTGATGCTCAAGCACGAGGACTGGCCTGGTCTGGAGAAGATCACCGCGCTGCGCAACTTCCAGAAGGACGGCAGCTTGCGCGAAACCTCGATCCTCACCGGCAATGGCGGCGTGTTCCTGGATTTCGAAATGGAGCGCGGCGCCGATGGCGCGATGACGGGTTATGCCTTCCCTGAGCTGCTGATCGACGTCGTCAATCTTTCCAAGAAGGGCGAGCGCGACAAGGCGCATGACCTGTTCGACGCGCATCTGCCGCTGATCCGCTACGAGCAGCAGCTCGGCATCGGTCTCGCGGTTCGCAAATATGTGCTGCAGAAGCGTGGTATCATCGCGTCCGCAGCCCAGCGCAAGCCGGGTCTGGCGATATCAGCGCAGGCGAAGGCGGAGGTCGATTATCTCCTCTCGCGCGTGGCCCGTTACGACAAGCGCGCCAACATCGCCCCGCAGTCGAGCGCTGCGGGTTAGTCTCGTAGGATGGGTAGAGAGAACGAGCGCATCTGCGCTTGTTCTCGAAACCCATCGCCTTCGCCGTTAACGTGATGGGTTTCGCAAGTGCTCTACCCATCCTGCAGATCGAGCATCATCAAGAATGCCGATCAGGGAGAAACTGAATGCCAAGCGAGCCCGGCGTTGTGCGTCCTGCCTCCACGATTCTTTTGCTGCGCAAGGGTGCAACCGACGCCATCGACGTCTTCATGATGGTGCGGCACTATCAGATCGAATTCGCATCGGGCGCGCTGGTGTTTCCAGGCGGCAGCGTCGATGCCGGAGATCACGACATTGGCACACGGCCGAAACTCTTCAGCGGCGGCCAAGGCCTCGATCCGGATATGCTCGCATTTCGGATTGCCGCAATCCGCGAGACCTTCGAAGAAAGCCGCATTCTGCTCGCGCGGCCGCGTGGATCGAAGGACCTGATCGCCGCGACGAAGGCCAGCGCCATTGCCGATCAGCATCGCGATGCTTTGAACGAGGGCAAGGTCAAATTCGCCGATATCATCGCCGAGAATGATCTGGAGCTGGCGCTCGATCTGCTGGTGCCCTACGCGCACTGGATCACGCCGGAAGGCATGAAGAAGCGCTTCGACACCTGGTTCTTCCTCGCCGAGGCGCCGCCTGAACAGGTCGGCATGCATGACGGCAAGGAGTCCACGGACTCGATCTGGCTGTCGCCCCGCGAAGCGCTGGAAGGCGGCGCATCCGGTCGCTTCACGCTGCCATTTCCGACCACGCGCAATCTGATCAAGCTCGGCAAACAGGAAAGCGTCGCCGCCGCGTTGGACGATGCCAGGCGCAGCACCATCGTCAGCGTGACGCCGACCGTCACCAGGGATGGCGACAAGCGTCAGTTGCGGATCCCGCTCGAGGCCGGTTACGACGGTGAGGTGTTCGAACTGACCGGCGCGCCGTAGCGCGTTGAACTATCCAGCCCTGGCCTGCGGCGCGGCTGCGCCATTCTCCCAGAACGGCCGTCGCAACTCGCGCTTCAGCACCTTGCCGGCACCCGACAGCGGGAACGGTTCGTTGCGCACATCCACGCTGCGCGGGCATTTGTAGCCGGCGATCTTCTCCTTGCAAAAGGCGATGATCTCGGTGGCACTGACGCTCGCATCGGGCTTCGGGATAACGAAGGCATGCACGGTCTCGCCCCATTGCGGATCGGGAATGCCGATCACGGCGCATTGCGCGACGGCGGGATGCTGCGCGATGACGTTCTCGACTTCGGTGGAATAGACGTTCTCGCCGCCGGAAATGATCATGTCCTTCATCCGATCGACCAGATAGATATAGCCGTCGTCGTCCATGTAGCCGCCGTCGCCTGTATGCATCCAGCCGTCGATCACGGCCTTGGCGGTTTCCTCCGGCCGTTCCCAATATCCCATCATCACGTTCTGACCGCGCACCGCGACTTCGCCGACCTCGCCATGCGGCACAGGCTTGCGGTTGGCATCGACGATGCGCGCCTCGCAGCCGATTGCCGCGCGGCCGCAGGCGCGTTGGCGGTTCTTGGCGGTCGCTTCCTCGCCAATATGCTGATCCCACGGCAGATGCGTCGCCAGCGGTGACAGTTCGGTCATGCCATAGAGCTGATGGAATTCAGTGCCCGGCATGCCGGCGATTGCGCGCTTCAGCAGCGCTTCGTTGATCGGCGAGGCGCCGTACATCATGATCTTCATGGATGACAGGTCGGCGGTCGCAAACGTGGGGTGATCGACCAGCATCTGGATCATGGTCGGGACGATCAACGTGGCCGATACTTTCTCGCGGGCGATGGTCTGCATCACTAATTCCGGATTGAAGACCCGCACGATGACATTGGTGCCACCCGACGCCAGCGAGGTGAACATTGCACCGCCGTTGGCGACATGAAACATCGGCGCGGCATTCATATAGATCGAGCCATAGGGCAGGAGCCCTTCGCTCATCATGTGCAGCGAGTTGCTCATGATATTGCCGTGGCTCAGCATCACCCCCTTCGAACGGCCTGTCGTGCCGCCCGTGTAGAAAATGCCGGCAAGATCCTCGCGTGCTCGCATCGCGTCGGGAACAGGCTGGCTGGTCTCGACCATTTCCTCATAGTCGTGTGCTTCCGCCGGGCCCTTGTCGTCGTCTGCATAGATCAATGTTAGCGGCATGGCCCTGGCGAGTTCGCCGCCCATGGCGGCGAAGGCGCTGTCGACGACAAGCGCCGAGGCGCGGCAGTCGAGCAGGGAGTCGAGAATTTCCGCCTGGCTCCAACGCGTATTTGTCGGCACGATCACAGCGCCGGCCCAGGCAATGCCCAGATAGAGTTCGAGATAGCGATCCGAATTCAGCATCAGAACGGCAACGCGGTCGCCATGCTTGACATCAAACTTTTGCAGCGCAGCCGCGAGCCGTGCGACACGATCGCCAACCTCGCGCCATGTACGGCGGCGATCGCCGTCGATGGTGGCAATTGTTTGCGAGCCGGTCTGCAGCGCACGGCGCAAGCCTTGCGTGATGTTCATGGCGTTCTCCCTCTCGGCATCGTGGATGCTGCACGCATCTCTGTCGGTGGCGATCATAGCGACGGGTGAGGGACGGGCAAGCGTGGTCAATCGCTTGTATCTCACCGGATGGTTCAAAGAATCTCTGCGAGCTTTGCGATGCAAAAGGCGACAGAGACAAATCTGGAACTGTTCTCATCTGTTGACGATTCAACTCCCGCGGGTAACATCGCAACAGGCCCGCCAGAGGCCATTGGGAGTGAAATGCATGAGACAGCTTGCTCGTCGGGGCGCGTCCTCGCGTCCATTTTTCAACGGGACACTCAACTCACACACAATACTGCACCGTTGGCTCCGAACATCCATCGCGGCGACGCTCGGCGTGACATTGCTGGGCGGCGCCGCCCATGCGCAGACCAAAGGCTCTCCCGATCATATCAAGGCCGTCACCTCGGCGATCGACGGCACTGCGATTACGGCCAATACGGTGACGTCCAAGGACTGGCCGACTTATGGCCTCGATTATGCAGAGACGCGCTTCAGCAAGCTCAATCAGATTACAGCCGAGAATGTCAAAGATATCGGCCTGATGTGGACCTACAATCTGGAATCCATCCGTGGCGTTGAGGCGACGCCGCTGGTCGTTGACGGCATCATGTATGTATCTGCGCCCTGGAGCGTCGTGCATGCGGTCGATACCCGCACCGGCAAGCGCATCTGGAGCTACGATCCCGGGGTGGATCGCGAAAAGGGCTATCGTGGTTGCTGTGACGTGGTGAACCGCGGCGTCGCGCTCTACAAGGGCAAGGTGTTCGTCGGTGCCTATGACGGCCGGCTGGTCGCGCTGGATGCAGCAACGGGCACGAAGGTCTGGGAGAAGGACACGGTCATCGACCGCAAGATGTCCTATACGATCACCGGCGCGCCGCGCGTGTTCAACGGCAAGGTGGTGATCGGTAATGGTGGCGCCGAATATGGCGTGCGCGGTTACGTTACGGCCTATGACGCTGAGACCGGCAATCAGGCATGGCGCTGGTTCACGGTGCCCGGCGATCCGGCCAAGCCATTCGAGGACGAGTCGATGGCTGTCGCTGCGAAGACGTGGGATCCGGCCGGCAAATACTGGGTCAATG
The DNA here is from genome assembly GCF_058800725.1 of Tardiphaga sp. GW822-FHT04G09. Taxonomy (NCBI): domain Bacteria; kingdom Pseudomonadati; phylum Pseudomonadota; class Alphaproteobacteria; order Hyphomicrobiales; family Nitrobacteraceae; genus Tardiphaga; species Tardiphaga sp. GW822-FHT04G09. The sequence goes on from NZ_JBXAMO010000017.1 coordinate 84,698, forward strand.
GCGGCGGCGGCTCGGCCTGGGATACGATCACCTTCGATCCCGAGCTGAACATGGTCTATATCGGCACTGGCAACGGCTCGCCGTGGAATCGCAATCTGCGCAGTCCGGGAGGCGGCGATAATCTCTATCTCGGCTCGATCGTCGCGCTGAATGCCGATACCGGGAAATATCTCTGGCACTATCAGGAAACGCCCGGCGACAACTGGGACTACACCTCGACGCAGCCGATGATCCTGGCCGATCTCACCATCGATGGCGCACCGCGCAAGGTGGTGCTGCACGCGCCGAAGAACGGCTTCTTCTTCGTCATCGATCGCACCAACGGCAAATTCATCTCGGCGAAGAACTTCGTCGATGTGAACTGGGCCACAGGCTATGACGCCAGTGGTCGTCCGATCGAGGTGCCGGAAGCCCGCTCGCCGGACAAATCCTTCGACAGCATTCCCGGACCGTTCGGAGCCCATAATTGGCATCCGATGTCGTTCAATCCGCAAACCGGGCTGGTCTATTTGCCGGCGCAGGGCGTGCCTTTGAACCTCACGGGTGAGAAGACACTGGTGCAGAACGCGCAGGCGTCGAACAAGTTCGGCGGAACCACCGGCTGGAATGTCGGCTTCTCGCTCAATGCGACGCCGCCGAAGAATCTGCCGTTCGGTCGCCTGATCGCCTGGGATCCGGTCAAGCAGAAGGAAGCCTGGCGCGCTGAATACATCGCCCCCTGGAATGGCGGCACGCTCACGACGGCCGGCAATCTCGTGTTCCAGGGCTCTGCCGATGGCCGATTCATCGCCTATAATGCCAAGACCGGCGAGAAGCTCTGGGAGACGCCGGTCGGCACCGGTGTCGTTGCAGCACCGGCGACCTATACAGTCGATGGCGTGCAATATGTCTCGGTGGCGGTCGGATGGGGCGGAGTGTTCGGCATCACGCAGCGCGCTACGGATCGTGATGCGCCCGGCACGGTCTATACTTTTGCCATCGGCGGCAAGGCGCCGTTGCCGGCCTTCACCAAATATCAGATCGGCAATCTGCTGACTGGCGTGAAGTACGATCCCGCTCACGTGCCGGAGGGCACCTCAATCTATGTCAACGCTTGTGCGACCTGTCACGGCGTGCCCGGCGTGGACAAGGGCGGCAATGTTCCCAATCTCGGTTACGTGTCCACCGAGACCATCACCAACCTGAAGGACATCGTCTTCAACGGGCCGTTCAAGGACAAGGGCATGCCGGATTTTACCGGCAAGCTAACCGAGGCGGATGTGGTCAAGATCCAGGCCTTCATCCAGGGGACGGCCGACGCGATCAGGCCGAAATAAACACCATGCTGGACGGTTCGGCCCGACCGGGCCGTCCAGCATGTTCCCCCCGCGGCTGAAGTCAGCATATATTGGGACGCTCTGAAGCCCGGTCCCACAACCATGTCCTCTGCCATCGCGGCATTCTTTCAGCGGGTCCGATCGTCCTCGCTCTCGATTGGCCAGCTGACCTTCAGCGGGTTCCTGCTGGTGCTGACCGTGATCCTGATCACCAGCATCGCCAGCGTGGTCGCGATCCGTCATATCGACAATACCTTCGCCGAGCTTGAGCGGCTGCAGACCGTCGGCGATCTGGCCGAAAACATCGACCGCCGCCTCATCAGCCTGCGGTTGGCTGCACGCGATTTCGTCACCGATCCCGACGCACAGCCGGAAAAGGTCTCGCAGGCTGCCACGGCGCTCGGCGATCTCCTGAAGAAGACCCGCATCGAGCTTGCGCCCGAGCAGCGCGATATGATCGACGGTGTCGATGCGCGGCTGACCAAGTATCGCGAAGGGATCGAACGCATCTCGTCGCTCATTGCACATCGCTCCGCTATGCTGGCTACGCTCCCGCCGCTCCGCGAGCAGTTCGAGAGCGCAATTCCGGATGTGACGAATTCGAACGCTGCCAAGGCCATGTTCCGCGCGCAGAACGAGATTGCCGCGGCTTTGCTCGCGCGCGATCCGGTCGGGGCCGAACAGGCCGCGCAGCGCATGCGCGCGCTGCCGATCAGCACGCCTGCGCTTCGTGTTGCTGCCAATGCGTATACCGATGCAATCATTTCGATCTCGGAGACCGAAAGCCAGATCGCTGATCTCGACAGGGACGTGCTTGGAGCGGAAGGACGCTTGATCGGGCGGGTGACCGAATTGTTGCGCGAACTCAGCGCCCGTCGTGGCCGGGTGCTGTCGCGTGAGTTCGCGCGCACACTGACCGAGGCAAGGTGGCAAAGCATCATCCTTGGCACGGCCGGCGTTCTGGTTGGGCTACTGGCGGCGCTATTCGTCGTTCGGCGCATCGTGAAGCCGCTGAAGGCGATTGCCCGCTCCATCCGCTCGCTGGCCGGCGGTGCCAAGTATACGCCGATCCCGGCCATGGACCTGGAAAATGAAATTGGCGATATCGCCCGTGCTGCGGAAGTGTTTCGCAAGACGCTGGTCGATGCGGATGCCGCACGCGAGGCTGCAGTGCATGCGCTGGCGGAACAACGGCTCGCAGAAGAAAGCTATCGCAAGCTGTTCGAGGGCTCCATCGACGGCATCTATGTGACGACGCCGGCGGGCGCACTGCTCAATGCCAATCCGGCACTGGCGCGGATGATGGGGTATGACTCACCGGAAGACCTGATCCGCGCCACGCTGGATATCTCGCGCAACATCTATGTCGATCCCGTCGCGCGCGCCGAGTATCAACAGCGCATGGAAAGCGACGGCATGGTGCGCGAATTCGAGTATCAGGTCCGCCAACGGCACGACACGATCCTCTGGCTGTCCGACAGCGCCACGGCGGTCCGCGACGAGAATGGCGTCGTCGTGCGCTATGAGGGAACAGTCCGCGACATCACCAACCAGAAACATGCCGAAGCAGCGATCAAGGAAGGTCGCCGCCTGCTGCAACAGGTCATCGACACCGTCCCGGCCGTGATCAATGTGAAGGACACCGATCTGCGCTATGTCCTGATGAATCGTTACATGGCGGGGATTTTCGGCATCGAGCCCGGCGAGGCACTCGGGAAGACCACCGGCGAATTGATGAAGCGCTTTGGCGCATCAAAGACGGATTCGCCCGACAAGAAGGTACTCGAGACGCGGAAGGGCATCGGCTTCTATGAGGAAGAATACCAGGACGCCGCCGGCGTCATGCGGCAGTGGCTGGTCAACAAGCTGCCTCTGCTGACGGCGGATGGTGATATCCAGAATATCGTGACCGTGGCGCTCGATATCGGCCAGCGCAAGCGCAGTGAGCAGGAGATGCTCAAGGCCAAGGACGCTGCCGAAACGGCACTGCGCAATCTGCGTGAGACGCAGAATTCGCTGATCGAAGCCGAGAAGCTCGCCGCGCTTGGGCGGCTGGTTGCCGGCGTGGCCCATGAGGTCAACAATCCCGTCGGCATCAGCCTGACGGTGGCTTCGTCGCTGGAACGCAAGATTGCGCTGTTCGGCGAGGAGGTCGCGCGCGGTGAGCTGCGTCGCTCCACTCTGATGGAGTTCATCGATTCCAACCGCGACGCGGCGGCGCAATTGGTCGCCAATCTCAATCGCGCCGCTGAACTGATCCAGTCGTTCAAGCAGGTTTCCGCTGACCGTAATTATTCAGACCAGCGCGTTTTTGATCTCGCCGATCTCACCGAACAGGTGGTGATGAGTTTGAAGCCGGGATTACGAAAACAGAAGCTGGCGCTCTCGGTCGATTGCAAGCCGGGACTAACGATGAACAGCTATCCGGGCCCGTATGGCCAGGTACTGACCAATCTGTTCCTGAATTCCGTCGCTCATGCATTTCCCGATGGCAATGGTGGCTCGGTCGAGATCAAGGTGCAGGAAGCCGGCAACGATCACGTGGAAATTCTATTCGCGGATAACGGCGTCGGCATGAGCCCGGAGGTCCGGCGGCGCGCTTTCGACCCGTTCTTCACGACGCGCCGGGACCAGGGCGGCACGGGGCTCGGCCTGCACATCGTCTACAGCATCGTTACCAGCCGCCTCGGTGGTCGTCTGCATCTGCAGTCCGCCCCCGGGCAGGGAACGCGTATCCAGATCATCTTGCCGCGCGTTGCGCCGCTGGAGTTGGCCGCTGAGTAGGCCTATTCGGCGTCGGCAAGCTTGCGCAATGTGGCGCGAAAAATCAGGCTGTTCTTGCCGACCAGGGCTGTGCCGTTCATCGTCGCCGCGGTGTCGGTGAATGTACCGGATACGCCAATGCCCACAGGTTGGGACTGGCCGCCAAACAGCGGGCTCATATTCGGGCTCGGTGTGTGCTGCATGACCGAGACTTCGCCCTTGAAGGTGTCGGTTCCGGGATTCACGACATAACTTCCGACATAGAAAAGGTAGGCGTCGCCGCCGAGAATTTCGCCATTGCGAAACACGACAACGCCACTGCCTTTGCCCGAGCGACCATCCTGCAGGTCGACATGGATCGAATAAAGTGCGTTTTTCATACTGTCCCGGTGACACAACCCGTCCCTTGGTTGCGCACGTGCAAGTATGGCAAACACCACCTGCCAGCGTCAACGCAGCAAACGTGCGTCATTGCGCTCTGTTCGAGTGCGGTGGTAACCTTCTTTATGATGGTATTTTGATCTCGTGGTATCGCAGAGTTATCACCACAAATTCGCTGCAGTGCGACGAGAATTTACGGAGCAGAACGAGAATCGATTATCGTTCTGCCGAGCTTCTGCCGCAATGATAGGCCGCAGTTGCTTTTCGTAAGTCGTGTACTCGCTTGGCGTGAACGATACGGAAGAGGCGGGCTCTTTGCCCGCGACATAGCTGAACATCATTGTGCCGGCCGGGGGCTGGAGCAAGCAAATGAGCGACTGGATGTCTTCCGGCGCTGGTGCGCCGTGTTCGCAAGGTAATAACTCTCACCATCGACGCCGCAAGCGTCGCGCCGGCTGGTTGAAGCTGGGAGCGCCAACCGTATGCCTTGCATTGCTGCTATCGATACCGTTGCTGCAATCGGTTGCTGCGCGCGATCGCGGGCAATTCGCGAACAGCAGCCCCGATCTGAAGGCCTGGTTTGATAGTCTGCGCAGCGGCAAGGGGCCGTGTTGCTCCGACGCAGACGGTAGCGCCGTCAGCGATGTCGATTGGGAATCCAACAGCGGGCACTACAAGGTAAGGATCGACGGGGCATGGCTCGATGTGCCCGATGAGGCTGTTATCACGGTGCCGAACCGCGTGGGTCGCACCATGGTGTGGCCGATACAAGGGGCGTCCGGCACACTGATCCGTTGCTTCATGCCGGGCAGCATGACCTGACTCAGGGCGCTTGGCGGATCGATGCGAGCGTGGCGATCAACGAGATCGCCGCGAGGATGATTACCATCGCGCCATATATGTCGAGCGTCGGCGACGGGCCGAGCGTCGGAATCGCCAAGCCTGTGATGATGGTGGCAGGTTGAAGACGAGTTCGCAGGCGATGAAGATCACGAAGAGTAATCCGGCACGCTCGTGTGCAGGCACGAGGCACCAGGGTCCGGTGGCTCGTGCACCCTGTGCGAGATTGCATGGCTCGTTTCGATCGCGCCTCTTAACACGGTGCGAATCTTTCCTATACTCAAGGTGTCACAAACAATGAAAGGAGGTGGTCCAGTGTCTAATTCCAAGCGCTGTCACCTCGCTGAGGCCGCCCGCTAGGCTCATTCTTTGAGCTTCGCAAGGGCGTCTCGGCGCCTGGTTCAGCGAGAACAGGGAAAGGGCGTGCCGAGCAATCGGGGCGCCCTTTCTTCTGAGCGCTCGCCTGTCGCGTCATGAAACATGGCGCTTGATCCATGATCGATCCGTGCCAATCTGTCTGGCGTTGCTTGTGTCCGGAGTAGCAGTAATGCCGGGAACGCCGCGTGATCTGGCTGACAGAATGGCCGCGCGCCAGAAGCGCGCAATCGATGACGGCTATGTGCGAGAAACCTTCACACAGTCACGCGAGAACGCCCGCAAGACGGCGCGGGCGTTTTTGAAGCGATTTCCGAAGCAAGCTTACATGAGTGAAGTCGAACGCTGGCGCGAGCTACCAGACGGCGAGATCGAATTTACGATGCGGCGGCTGCGGAGCGCTGATTGAGCTGACAGGCGGTAATCATCTGCCACATGTCGTTCTCGCTCAAGCCCGTGGCGTCTGATTTCTCAATCGGGTCGGCGGCGCATGCGTGGATCGCATAGCCCATATCGAGAAGACGACGAGGGGGATCTTCCTCGCCAAGACCGACCTCCATCACCAGACCACTCTCGGCGGCATGCTGCCAAACATCCGATTTGCTGGGAAAGGCCTTGCTGACTTTGATCGAATTGGAAAACAGCGCGTAGGGCATGCGGCAATCTCCGTCTTGAGGCGATAAAACGGAATATGGCATCTGGTTGCAATGCAGCAAGCCCAACTTTCGTTGTCCACGAGGTCGTGATGATTGGTGACCGTCAGTCTCGATGGGAAATCTGCAATTCCAGCAGCGCCATGGTCTGGAGCATTGTCGGATCGCGTTCACCCTCGCGTGTGGTGCGCAGGATGCTTTCGGCGATGGATTGCACGTGAGCGGAGTTGACGGGATGCGGCAGCGTTGACACGGCTCCGTCAAGGGCCTGTTTCATCACCGAAATCGTATCAGGCGGAAACGCGGCATGGGAAAAGTTCTTCACGGTGGCCTCCCGGGCAGAAACGGACAAACGCACCCAACTGTTGACGGGAGGACAAGGTCTGGCGCGGGAGATTGTTCCTGCCGCAAAGGTGGGCAGGTCAGCGCAACAAGGCGGCGGTCGGTTCCAGAGATCGCCGCAGGAGCTCAGGATTCAGCGTCAGCCGGCCGGGTGGCTTTCTTCTTGGCGCCCTGGCGCAGAAATGTCGCGCCGATCTCCTCGCCGTTGACCCAGGCCAGCTCGCAGCGCCGAAACGCCAGCCCGGTGGACGATAGCAACAGGAAGAACTCCTTGAGATTGATACCCTCGATCGAACTCTCGACGATAAGGCGCGCGCCCGTCTCAGACACGTCCATGATGCGGCAGCTGCGGCGCCATGTGCCGTCAATGGCCATTAGCCAGACGGGGAAACCGCGCTCGAACGCGACGCGGCCAGTATTTCGGTTTTCAGGGATCATCGACGCTTCCTTGGCGCCGGTGATTTTAAATCGGATGGTGGTAACGGCTGGTAAATACCGTTGACGGCGGGCTCTTTGCTGTTCGGCAGGCATGCGATGCTATTTTGAAAGGCCCGCGGTGCACAGCCTCATTTGGCTCAGTGGCGCAACAGCACGGCGGGTTCCGGACGCGGGTTGTTGGGATGCGCGTTAACGGAATGGTCACAAGTTACTTCAATTTAAAATTGTATCCTTTGGCTGTTGAAGGACTTGTGCGGAGCACCGTAGTCATGAACGCGCCAGCTGACGACCAATCATTCGAAGGCTCGTGCTGCGGTTACGCGACTCCTCCTCAATCCGTCATCTGCGCAATTCGATGTCTTGCGGTCGGTCCAGGTCGATGCCAGGAAATATGTTTGCGGCAGTGTGAACGCCAAGGACAGATCGGGAAGTTACAGGCGTTTAATGACGCCCGTGATGGTGCACTCGGAGCGATTCGAACGCCCGACCCTCGGAATCGAAATCCGATGCTCTATCCAGCTGAGCTACGAGTGCGACGGCGGCACCATAGCGGCGAAAGTCGCAAAAGCTAGCCCCGCCCGACGGAGGGGCGCGATTTTGCTCGACGTCCCGGCACTGCGCAGAACGGGCGGCCAGATATGCGCCAATCGATCGGTCCACATTGCCGCGTGCAGATCGGTGCCGGAACCGGACAGGTGGCAGCGGTCTGACCTCTGACCTGGCCGATACGGGCCTGGTGGTGGAGGATAAGCAATTGCCGTCGCGCGACTTCGCCGATGTTGTGACTGGCACGCTCGGGCTCCGGCGGCTTCTTTGCGACCGGAGAACGCTATAGTCTGCTTTTATGAATCAAGGCCGACTCACATCCGGTCCGGCGGATTTCGTCCTGTCCGGGTGGCTGCCGATTGCGCTGCTTCTGATCGTTACGGCAGCGGTTGGCCCTGCGCTGGGCGGTTTGTCGCGGCCGCTCTTCGTGGTCGGCTGCGCCGCTGCCGGATGGCTGGCCTGGCGACGCAGCACTGCGGGCCATATCCAGTCGGCCATCCTGCTGTTTGCCTTCGCGCCATTCGTGCGGCGCGTGGTCGATGTGTCGGTGGGCTACGATGCGTCCAGCATCATGCTGATCGGGCCGCTGCTGTTTATCCTGATGCCGTTACCGAGCCTGTGGACGTTGCTGTCGTCCCGCGAGCAGTTGCGCGATCCCTGGCTGATCGCGCCGGCGATCGTGCTGGCCTGCATCGCTTACGGTGCCATGCTGTCGATTTTTCAGAATGACTGGATGAGCGCGGCGACGGGTGCGTTGAAGTGGACCGCACCTGTGCTTTACGGCATCGCTTTGCAGCAGCGCGCACGGTCCGATGGCGAACTCGTCAATGCCATGGCGCGTATCTTTCTGGTGGTGCTGCCGCTGACAGGTCTCTACGGCATCTGGCAATATGTCGATCCGCCGAGTTGGGATCGGTTCTGGATGAACTACGCCTCGATCCTCTCGGCAGGGTATCCGCTGCCCTATATGGTGCGCGTCTTCAGCACGATGAACGGGCCCGCCACTTACGCGACCTTCACCGCAACGGGACTGCTCTTGCTGGGCTTTCTGAGACCGGGCTGGCAGTCCTTGATTGCTCTGGCGCCAGCGGCCCTGGGCCTGTTGCTGTCGCTGTATCGGACCGGCTGGATCGCGCTCGCGGTGGCCGTGGTGTTCTGCATGGCGTTTCAATCCACGCGGCGGCGGGCGCTTGCGACCGGACTTGGCATCGTCGGCGCAGCCATGGCCGCAGTCCTGTTCACACCCTTTGGAGAGGTAATCACCGATCGTCTGCAATCGCTGGGCAGCGGCTCCGAAGACGGCAGCGGCAACGAACGTCTCGAGGAGTTCGTAACGTTGTGGAATACGCCCGATAGCATGGTGGTGGGATCCGGCTTCAGCTTCACCGATATCGGTGTCGCGGGCACCATGCCGGTCGATGGTCAGATCATCGCGAGCTGGCTCACGCTCGGCATTCCCGTCGGATTACTTTGTTTGGCGGCCTATATCTGGGTCGGGGTCTGGAGCACTTCTGCGGCATGGCGGATGCCGACCAAAGAAGGCGTGGTGCTCGGCGCTCTCTCGCTCGGCGGTATCCTGATTCACTTGCCCCTGACCAGTATCTCGTCAGGTGAGATATCCGCGCTGTTCTGGATGATCTTCGCGATGGCCTGTCCGCGCGACCAGACGGTCAGATCTGCCGAGGATGCCGCGATGCCCCTGGAGCAGGCGCGGACCGGAATCCGGACAGGCAGAGTTTAGTCCGATCGGGCCGCCTGGCTGACAAGCGGAGCGGCTGCGGGTTTGCGCCCCGGTGGTGGCGCCAGCCCGAGTGGCGCCAGCAGGTTCAGCCGCTGCAACACGACATGGGCGAACATGGGCAAGATCACGCCGGCGGCGGTATCTGCGAGGAGATAGACCCACGGCATGGGCGGCACGTGCAGAATCTGCATGATGATCCGCGTTCCGGATCCCGCCATGATGTGCAGCACATAGATCGTCATGGACAGGACGCCGACGAGTGCCAGCCAGCGATGCCGTGTTTCGTTGAGCAACTTGCAAAGTAGCACCACGCTGGCGATACCGAGAATACATGCCGGAAGCGATGCTATGCCATTTGCATCGAAGCCGGAGAGCTGTCCTCCAATGGCAACGGCCGCAGCGAAAGCGGCGGCCATCACGGTCAACATGGTCCAGCCCGTTCGCCCGTGAGGCTGCCACGTCATCACGATGTGTGTTGCGTAGAGACCTGCGACATAGAACGGCAGGTGATGCATGGTGAGCGCAAGATCCGGCCGGATCGGCAACAGCATGAATATGATCAGGCCAGCGAGCGCGACGACAATCATGATGGTGCGATTGGGAATGAGCACTGCCAGTACGTGGCAAATCATCAGGGCATATAGAAACCAGAATTGTGCTATCGGCCGATACCAGATTGCCGCGAGGTCGCTGGTGGTGATTGGAATATTCGCGTTGCGCGATATCAGCATAATCACGCTTCCCTGGATCAGCGACCAAAGCACATAGGGATAGGCGATCGTCCATGCCTTGCTGGCGAGGAACGGCCGAACGCCGCGTGCGAGGCTGTGCTGTACGTTCAGGCCCGCGAGAAAGAAGAACAGCGGCATGTGGAAGGTATAGAGCGTATAGCTCATCCATTGCGCGAGCGGCCCGTCAGGAAACAAATGCGGCGGTATCAAGCCGCCGAGCACGTGGCCATAGACCACGAGAATGACGCCTATGCCGCGCGCAAAATCAATCCAGACCTGGCGCGTGCGATCGCTTTGGGGGCGTGATGGTGCTGCTTGTTCCGTTGGCGATATTTGCATGGGGTGGGCGCCGCTGATTTTAATGGTCCGGATCCACAAGCCAACATACGCGGAGACCGGTACGCCATCGTTAACGCCGATATGGGAAATCGTGCCCATCCGCACAGGTGTCTAGCCGCAAACGGGGCTTGATTTCTCGGTCATTTCGGTGCCCATCTGCCCCGACAAGCCGCCGGCAAGCAGCTCTGTGCTCTGTCGGTGCGCCTACACGCTCAAGGACCTCTCGTGACTGACTATGTTCGCAAAATCCTGGACAGCCGCGTCTATGACGTCGCGATCCAGACGCCGCTGGACCCGATGGTTCGGCTGACCGCGCGTATGGGTAGCCCCGTGCTGCTCAAGCGCGAGGATTTGCAGCCAGTGTTCTCGTTCAAGATTCGGGGGGCCTACAACCGCATTGCGGGGCTGTCCGCGGAGCAGCGCGCGGCCGGCGTGATTTGCGCGTCGGCTGGCAATCATGCGCAGGGCGTGGCGCTGTCGGCACAGCGGCTCGGGATCAAGGCAACCATCGTGATGCCGGTGACCACGCCGCCGATCAAGATCGATGCAGTCAGATATTGGGGCGGCAATGCCGTGCTGTTCGGCGACACGTTCGATGAGGCCGCGGCGCATGCGCGCAAGCTCGAGGCCGAGCAGAAGCTGACCTTCGTGCATCCCTATGACGATCCCGACGTGATCGCGGGGCAGGGCACCATCGGCATGGAAATCCTGCAGCAACATCCCGATCCGATCGAGGCGGTGTTCGTGCCGATCGGCGGCGGCGGGCTTGCGGCTGGCGTTGCGTCCTTCATCAAGTTCCTGCGCCCGGAGACCAAGGTCATCGGTGTCGAGCCAGTCGATGCCGCGTCGATGAAAGCCGCGATAGATGCAGGCGAGCGGGTCGTCCTCAATCGCGTTGGTTTGTTCGCCGACGGTGTCGCTGTGCGCCAGGCCGGCGTCGAAACATTCCGTCTCTGCCGCGAATTGCTCGACGACGTGATCACGGCCGACACCGACGAGATGTGCGCTGCCATCAAGGATATTTTCGAGGATATGCGCGTGATCGCGGAGCCGGCCGGCGCCTTGGCGCTGGCGGGACTGAAGAGCTATGCCGCGAACAATCCCACGCGCACCGGTGCGCTGGTTGCCATCAACAGCGGCGCCAACATGAATTTCGATCGCCTGCGGCACGTCGCAGAGCGTGCCGAGGTCGGTGAGGCTCGCGAGATCCTGTTGGGCGTCACTATTCCAGAGGAGCCCGGCAGCTATCGCCGCTTCATCCAGACCATCGGCAATCACAACATTACCGAGTTCAACTATCGCTACGCCGATGCGAAGGAAGCCAATGTCTTCGTTGGCCTGAAGCTGAGCGACGCCAAGAACGACAAGGGCGAGCTGATCGGGCAATTGCGGGCGCTTGGTTACAAGGTGCTGGACATCAGCGCGGACGAGACCGCCAAGCTGCACATCCGCTATATGGTTGGCGGGCGAGCACCGCCGGCTTTGCGGGACGAGGTTATCCTGCGCTTCGAGTTCCCGGAGCGTCCGGGCGCCTTGCTGAAATTCCTCGACCAGATGGGCGCGGACTGGAACATCACGCTGTTCCACTACCGTAACCACGGCGCGGACTACGGCCGGGTGCTGGTTGGGATTGAAGTCCCCCAGGCTGATCGGCCGACCCTGACGCAGCGGCTGACGTCCCTCGGCTATCCCTATGAGGACGAAACGCAAAATCCGGTCTACCGGATGTTCCTGAACGGCTAGGCCGGTGGGGCAGAGAGTGAGGCAGGGCCGGTCCCTGCCTTTTTTTCGCTCAAAGCCGATGCTTAACGGAATACTAGCACTGTCCGGCGAGAGTCGGGCGGTGTGCTGATGCCGGAACGGGCGTTGGCTTGGGGTCCCTTACCGGTTTCATCACGCGATGCGTCTTTCGCTGCTGCCTGTCCTGACGTCCCTGCTGGTGCTATCTGTGGCCCCGGCCAAGGCTGATTTGCGCATCACCCGGGACCACGGCGGCTATGTCGAGGAATACAAGGCCAAGTATGAGCGCATCCGCGACCGCAAGGAGCGGGTTATCATCGACGGCATCTGCAATTCGGCCTGCACCTTGGTGTTCGGCATCGTGCCGATGAACAAGGTCTGCGTGACGCCGCGCGCCAGCTTGGGCTTCCATCAGGCCTATTACGACAAGGCCTTCACCTTCGGCATGAAGGTGATCAGCTACGAGGGCACCTCGGACCTGATGGCCTATTATCCGCCGCCGGTGAAAGCCTGGCTCGCGCGCAACGGCGGTCTCACCCCCGAGATGAAGAAGATCAAGAACGGCACGGATCTCTGGAAGATCGTCGATCCCTGCCCGGAAGAGTTCTTCTAGCTGCCATCGCTACGCTGCTAACGCCACCATCTCATGACACCGCCAGCCGCGTCGGGCTACGCTTGATCAGCGCCAGCGCCGCCAGGATCGTTGGTGCCAGTACGCAGAGCGCTAGCCCCGTGATCTGCCACTGTGACAGCGGATTGATGCCGCCGCCTGGCGTGGCCAGCATGAAGCCGCCAATGACCAGCAATATGCGTAGCGGCCACTCCATGGTGCCGGCCCGGCTGAGATCGCCGACGAAAGCCTGATAGCCCTGAATGCCGCCGCAGATGAACAGCGTCCCAATGCCGGCCAGCGTCATCAGACCGAGGCCCGTGAGATAGGGGGCGTCGCCCTGCAGCACGAGAGCCGGGTTCATGACAAAGAAGAACGGGATGAAGTAGATGATGCTGCCAACCCACATGCTCTCCCAGCCGGTCTTCATCGCCGGTGAGCCTGCGATACCCGCCGCTGCAAATGATGCGATGGCCACTGGTGGCGTGATCGACGACAGCATTCCCCAATAGAAGATGAACATATGCACGGCCATGCGATTGAGGCCGAGTTTCTCCAGCGCGGGGGCGACCAGGATCGCAAGGAAGATGTAGCAGGCCGTGGTGGTAAGTCCGAGCCCGAGGATCAAGCTGGTGAGGGCGCACATCAGCAGCAGCAGGAAGGCATCGCCGCCGGCGATGCGCAGCAGGTCATTGGCGAGGCTGGAGACGACGCCGGTCATGGAGAAGGCGCCGATCAACAGTCCACAGCCGGCAAGGATACCGATCAGTTCGACGAAGGTGCGACCATTGACCTCGAGGAACTTCGAGATCGTGCCCATGGTCCAACGGGTGTCCTTGGAGAACAGCTGGTTCAGCACCAGCAGGAGCGCGGTGGCGTAGAACGGCGCATGGCTTTCGCGTTTGAAATACAGCAGCATCACGATCAGCAGGGCGATAACAAAGATATAATACCAGCCGTCCTTGATCGTATCCTTGATCTTCGGCAGCTCCGAGCGCGGGATGCCTTCGAGCTTGTGACGTGCAGCGTAGGCGTCCACCTGCATGAACAGGCCGACATAGAACAGCACAGCCGGAATAATGGCAGCCAGCGCTACGTCGGCGTAGCTGACATTCAGGAACTGGGCGATGACGAAGGCGGTTGCGCCCATCACGGGCGGTGCCAGCACCGCGCCCGTGGAAGCGCAGGCCTCGATGGCAGCAGCATAGGACGCGCGAAATCCGCTCTTCTTCATGACGGGGATCGTCATGGTGCCGGCGGTCAGCACGTTGGAGATAATCGAGCCGGACATCATGCCGAGCAGACCGGATGCAAAGATGCAGACTTTGGCGGCGCCACCGCGGAAGGTCCCGCAGAGCGCGAAAGCAATGTTGATGAAGAACTTGCCTGCGCCAGTCATCATCAGCGCGGTGCCAAAGACGAGGAAGCCGATGACCGTATCGGCAAAGGCCTGGATCGGGATGCCGAGCAGGCTCTCGCCTGACAGCACGTGATAGGCGGTAGTCTGGTCGAGCGTCAGTTGCGATCCACGAAATGGTCCGAGCCAACTGGATTCGGCAAACAGCGGATACACCGTAAAGGGGAAGACACTCAGCAGGAGGCTCCAGCCGCCGGTGCGGCGCAGCGCTTCCATCAACACGGCCCACATTACGAGGCCGGCGGCAATCACATTGGTCGGCGCGCCGTCGGATTCCCAGCCCGCCATCGCGGCCTTGCGGATGTTCAGCATCAGCCAGATCGCCGCACAGAATGTCGCGACAAACAGGACGAGGTCATACCAGGGGATGCGATTGAGCGGCGATTTTTCCGAGTTCGGAAAAATCAGGAATGTGAACGGCAACATCAGTGCGATGAGCAGATAGAAATATTCGGTGTTGAGCTGCGTGTAATCGACGAAGAAGCGCAGCGTGAATTGCTGGTTGATACACAGCAGGATCGTCGCGGCCGTGGCTGCGATCAGGGCCCAGCGCCAACCTCCGCGCAGCACGCGGACGCGGGTGACCTCCGCCTCCTGCATGTTGCCGATGCCAGCATGCGGATCTTCGAATTCGATCCGTTTTGGGACGGAGGGCGACGCGGACGTCAAGTCCGGGGAGGAGATGTTAGACATGAAAAATCCCGGAATATCTTGAGAGGTCCGCGCGCCCGTCAGCGCAGGCTTATTCGAAGCCGTTCGGCATGTTGGCCTTGGCGAGAGCTGCGGCACGCGCCGTCATCCACCCTTCGAGAAAGTCCTTCTCGCCCAGTGAGGGATTGGCCTTGGCGTAATCCGCCCATGCGGCCTTCAGCACGTCCTGTCGCTTGAACAGGCCGTCATTGTGCTTCTGGTCTTCATCGGTCCAGTTACCGGCCTCCTTCATCGCCTTCACGGCGCCGGGATGGAACGGTACGACCCATTTCATCGTCTGGCGATTGGCAGCGAGACCGCCTGCACCCGGTGCGCCATCCTTGTACGCGTCGTAATTCACGATCATCGCCTTGACGATCGGATAGATCGCGTCCGGCGATTGCGAGCCATAGGTCACGAAGATCGGATAAGGGTAGGTGCCCATCTCGATCGGCTTGTCCGCCGAAATGCCTGCGCCGCAGGTCGCCATCATTGGCGTGAAGAATGCGCCAACCTTTTGAACGCGCGCCCAACCTTCCTTGTCTGCATGCGGCAGCGGCGGCCAGATGATGCCGCGCGGCGAGTTTTCCAGTTCGCGGGCAGGGCCTGTAATCGTCGTTGCGAAGCCGGCATCTGCATCATTGTTGATGATGCCCTTCCACATGGCGCCGTAGCTGGCGAATTCGACGACCTTGACGTCCTTCTGGGTGAGACCGGCGAAGGCGATGATGGCGAGCGCATTCTGATTGAGTGCAGGGGATCCGACCACAAAGCCGAGACGCTTCCCGCGCAGTTCCTTGATCTGGGTGATGCCGGTGTCCTTGGCGACGCCGACCGAACCGCCATTGCAGTCTGTGGTGCCAAGCAAAACCTGCAGCGGCTGCGGGCCCCATTCCTTGGCGCCGAATTCGAACACGCCTTCTTGCGCGAAATACGATCCTGAACCCATGGCCGAAGCCACCGCGCGACCAGCGCGCAATGGTGCGAGACGTGCGACGTCATTGCCGGCCGGAAGCACACGGACATCGGTCGAATATTTGTCCTTCATCATCTTGCCGACCGCGACGGCGATGTTGAAGCCGGCGGTGCCGGTGTCGTAGGCGGTGACCGCCATGGTTGGTGGAAGTTTGACGTCTTGTGCGCAGACAGCGCTGCTGCTGCCGAGCACAGCAACCGACGCCAGCGCGATGAGCCGGTGAAGCATGTTTCCCTCCCAATGCATTCGCTTTGCGAATTGCTTTTTATTGTTCGGCGATCATGTCATCGCCGTCAGGCGGTGGCAATGTCTTGAGCCGTTCGCCAGGCGATTGGATTGGAAGCCCTCTCAGACAGAATGTCGCAGCACATCTGCGAGGCCGTCCGAGTCATCACGGCATTTCTGCTCATGTCTCGACGGTACCGAGCAGCTGTCCTTCCGCCACCACGTCATCGATCGCGACAAGAATCGATTTGATCTTGCCGGCTGTGGGAGAGGCGACGGGAATTTCCATCTTCATGGCTTCGACGAATGCCACTTCGTCGCCTTCGTTCACGGAATCGCCGGTTGCGAGCGGTAGCGAGCAGATGCGGCCGGCGACTTCGCTGAGGATCTTGATCTCTGGCATGATGTTCTCCGCGATCACCCGGGCGGCTGCTCGCTATAGGTGTAGCGCCGACCCGACCGGACAATCCGTAAGGATGAAAAGAAACGAGCAGCTTGGTGTTGTCGCCGCAGATTGCCTGAGGTAGCGTAGCCCGCAAGTGGAATATAATTCCGCAGAGTGGAACGGGACGGCGGCGCACATCGGGGCAATCCAACGGATTGGCTCCCCGTGAGATGCGTCGTCTTAAGGGAAACGCATTATGGGACGACGTTCGGAACGGCTCAGCAAGCAGGGCATGCTCGCCAGCGATCTGGCTGGCGACGGCGATGTGATCCAGGTGGTCTCGCGCGCCTTTGATATTCTTCGCTGCTTCGAGGGCCACGATGCCCGGCTCGGCAATCTCGAAATCTCCAATCGCTGCGGTCTGCCGCGCTCCACCGTATCGCGCCTGACTCATACACTGACGCGCATGGGCCAGCTCGCTTATCTGCCCGGCGATCAGAAGTATCGCATTGGATCGAGTGCAGTGGCGATGAGTGCTTCGATGATGCGCGGGCTTCAGGTGCGCAACCTGATCCGCTTGCGTCTGCAGGAAGTGGCGGAGCAGGTACCTGGCACGATCGGCTTCACGATTCCCGATCGTTTCCACATGGTTTATCTCGAATACGCCCGCGCCGATCACGCGCTTGGACTACATTCAACTACCGGCAGCCGAATTGCCATGGGCCGAACTGCAGCCGGCCACGCCTACACTGCAGCGCTTGATGAAGATGTCGGTAATGCGTTGATCAACGATATCGCGCGCGAAATGCCCGAGGACGCCAACATCCTGCGCGGCAAGATCGCGAGCAATCGCGAATGTCTGCGTGACAACGGCTACGTTCTCGCAGGCGGACTTTGGACCCCGCATATCACCGGCATTGCGACGCCGATCTGGTCGCCGCAGTACCAGACCTATGTGGTTGTTACCATCGGGCTGCTTGCCGCGATGTATGACGAGCAGCGTCTGCAGAACGAGATCGCTCCAATCCTGCGTCAGCTCAGCAGCACGATCGGCATGATGGTTCAGAATGCAGATAGCGGCCTGACCAGCGCGCCTGTTCCAGATGCGCCTCCCGCGCCAACAACTCAGAAGAAAATGCTCCCGGAGGGAATGAATGAACTGGAAGCCGGAACTCGACGACCTCGCCCGGCGCGAAGCCTTCGCGCGGGAGATGGGGGGCGCTGACAAGGTCAAGCGACAGCATGACCAGGGCCGGCTCACGGTTCGTGAGCGTATCGACAGACTGATCGACGCGAAGAGTTTTCACGAGGTCGGCGCGGTCTCCGGCATCGGAGAATACGATGCGTCCGGCGAGTTGAAACATCTTACGCCGGCGAATTGTGTATTCGGCCGCGGCAAGATCGACGGCCGGCCTGTTGTCGTGGTCGGTGACGATTTCACCGTGCGTGGCGGCTCTGCCGATGCGTCCATTTCTGCCAAGCCGCTGATGGCCGAGGAGATGGCTCACGAATTGCGGCTGCCGATCATTCGCGTGATCGAAGGCTCGGGCGGTGGCGGCTCGGTGAAAACAATCGAGACGCGCGGTGCAGCCAACCTGCCGGGCGGCATCGGCGGCACGCGTTCATACTGGTATACGCTCGCCAATATGGCGCAGGTGCCGGTGGTCGGATTGGGCCTCGGTTCGGTGGCTGGCCTTGGCGCCGCGCGCCTTGCCGCGAGCCACTATTCGGTGATGACCAAGAATTCGGCGATGTTCGTTGCCGGGCCGCCGGTGGTGGCGCGCCTGGGGCAGTCGCTGGACAAGAAAGAGCTCGGCGGCTCGGACATCCAGACACGTGCCGGCGGTGTCGATCATGCGGTCGAGACCGAGGAAGAGGCGTTCGCCTGCGCGCGCCGCTTTCTGTCATATCTGCCGTCCTCGGTTTACGGGCTGCCCCCGACGGTCGATTGTCATGACGATCCCGAACGAGCGGAAGAGTCACTTTTGAAGGCGGTGCCGCGCAATCGCCGGCAGGTCTACAAGATGCGGCCGATCATTGACGCTGTGTTTGACAAGGGCTCGTTCTTCGAGATGTCGGCCAATTTCGGCCGGCCGATCATCACGGGCTTTGCCCGCCTGGAAGGTCGCGCGGTGCTCGTGCTTGCGAGCGATCCGTTTCACTATGGCGGATCATGGACCGCGGAAGCGTGCCAGAAGGTGATCCGCTTCGTCGATCTTGCCGAGACGTTCCATCTGCCCGTTGTTTATCTCATGGATTGCCCGGGCTTCATGATCGGGCTCGACGCGGAGAAGGCTGCGACCATCCGTCACGGTGTGCGTGCTATGGCCGCTGTCAATCAGACGACGGTGCCGTGGTGCACGATCATCATCCGCAACGCGTTCGGCGTCGCCGGCGTGGTGCATCAGCCGGCCAACCGGTTCTCGATGCGTTACGCATGGCCCTCGGCCTATTGGGGTTCGTTGCCGCTGGAAGGCGGCATCGAGGCTGCGTATCGGGCGGAGATCGAGGCGGCGGAGGATCCCAAGGCCAAGCAGCAGGAAATCGAGGACCGCCTCAACAAGCTGCGTTCGCCGTTCCGTTCGGCTGAGAAGTTCTGGGTCGAGGAGGTCATCAATCCGATGAAGACGCGTTCGCTGCTGTGTGAGTTTGCGCGTCTTGCTGAACCGCTCCGAACGGCTGGTCCGTCGCGGCTGGCGATGCGGCCGTAAGCTGCGGCCTACATTCGCCGCAGCACGATCGTGGCGTTCACGCCGCCAAAGCCGAAGCCGTTCGACATCGCGTGCTCGATGACCATCGGCCGTGCCTTGCCGCGGATCAGGTCGATACCCTCGGCAGACGGATCGGGATTTTCGAGATTGAGCGTGGCCGGAGCGATCTGGTCACGCAGCGCGAGGATCGCGTAGACCGCCTCAAGCCCCCCGGCTGCACCGAGCAGGTGGCCCGTGGCGGATTTGGTCGAACTGACAGCGACCCCGCCAGTCGTGCCGAAGATGGTTTTGATGGCTTCGAGTTCGCCATGATCGCCGACCGGCGTTGATGTTGCGTGAGCGTTGAGATGCTGGACGTCACTCCGCGCGATATTGGCCTGCGCCAGTGCGATCTCCATGGCGCGCTTGGCGCCGTCGCCGTCCTCGCGACCGGCAGTCATGTGGAACGCATCGGACGTGGTGCCATAGCCGATCAGTTCGGCGATCGGCTTGGCGCCGCGTGCCAGAGCATGGTCGAGCTCTTCGAGCACCACGACTCCGGCGCCTTCGCCCATGACAAAGCCGTCGCGGTCGCGATCGAACGGACGCGAGGCGCGTTCCGGATTGGCAACGAAGTCTGTGGAGAGCGCGCGAGCGGCGGCGAATCCGCCGAGGCTGACGCGGTCGATGCACGCTTCAGCCCCGCCGGCGATGGCGACATCCGCTTCGCCGGAGCGAATGAGACGGGCCGCGTCGCCGATGGCCTGGACGCCCGCCGCACAAGCTGTGACCGGCGCGCCGAGCGCGCCCTCGAAGCCGTAACGGATCGAGATGTGGCCGGCGGCGAGATTGACCAGGAATGAGGGCACGGTGAACGGCGACAGCCGACGAATGCCTTTTGTATCGGTAGTACGGACTGCATCGGCAATCGCCGGAAAGCCGCCGATACCGGAGGCGATGATCGTGGCCGTGCGCTGGCGTTCTCGCGCATCCTTGGGCTGCCAGCCTGCCTGCGCGATGGCCTCATCGGCGGCCATCAGCGCAAACAGGATGAAGCGATCCATCTTCTTCTGATCCTTGCGCGGTGTCGCCTTGTCAGGATCGAAACCGCCTTCCGGATCGTCCGCAATGTCGGGCACCTGGCCGCCGACCTTGGCGGCGAGATCAGTGGTCATGGCTTCCGGTAACAGGCGGATACCGGATTGACCGGCGAGCAGCCGCGACCAGTTGATCTCGACGCCGCAACCGAGCGGCGATACCGCTCCCATCCCCGTAATTACAACGCGGCGCATAATGCATTCCCGTTCTGATATGAGTGCCGAGCAGCCTGAATCCTGCGGGGATCAGGCGGCCGCGACCTTCTTGTCCCTTGAAATCGCCAGCACGATCAAGGCTGCAATAATACATAGCGCACCTGCCGCGAAAAAGGCAGGCAGATAGCTGAGCAGGACCGTGCGCGACAGGCCAGCGCCGAATGCCGCCGTTGCTGCGCCCAGTTGATGGCCGGCGAAGATCCAGCCGAATACCAGACCCGCGCGTTCAGGTCCAAACTTCGACGCCGTAAGCCGCACGGTCGGCGGCACCGTGGCAATCCAGTCCAGGCCATAGAACAGCGCAAACAGCGACAAGCCATAGAACGAGAAGTCGGTAAATGGCAGCGCCACCAGCGAGAGGCCGCGCAGGCCATAATACCAGAACAGCAGGTAACGGTTGTCGTAGCGATCGGAAAGCCAGCCCGACGCGATGGTGCCGACGAAATCAAACACCCCCATCGCTGCAAGCAGCCCGGCCGCCTGAATCTGCGGGATGCCGAAGTCGAGGCACATCGGGATCAGGTGAACCTGAACGAGCCCGTTTGTGCTGGCACCGCAGATGAAGAAAGTCGCGAACAGGATCCAGAACACCTTGGTCTTGGCGGCATCGCGCAACGCGCCAAGGGCGGCGGCCATGATCGGCGAGTTGTTCGGTGCCGGAGCGACCGGCGGTTCGGTGCTGGTGTCGCCATAGGGGCGAATACCAATGTCGCTTGGACGATCGCGCATCACCAGCAGCACGCCGAGAGCGGCTACGGCCAGCATCACGCACATGAGGGCCAGTGCCCAGCGCCAGTTGCTGTGCTCGGTGATGCTGGCGAGGATCGGCAGGAAGATCAGCTGGCCGGTCGCAGCGCTCGCTGTGAGGATGCCAACGACGAGACCACGGCGTGCGTTGAACCAGCGCGCAGCGACCGTGGCGCCGAGGACCAGCGCGGTCATGCCAGTGCCGATTCCGACTGCAACGCCCCAAAGCGCCATCAGTTGCCAGACTTGCGTCATCCCGAGGGACAGTATGAGGCTGGCAGCGACGACGAGCAGGGCCATGAGTGTGACGTTGCGCAGACCGTAGCGGTTCATCAGCGCTGCAGCGAAGGGCGCCATCAAGCCGAACAATACAAAGCGGATCGACATGGCCGAGGAAATCTCGGCGGTGCTCCAGCCGAATTCTTTCTGCAGTGGCACGATGAACACGCCGGGCGCACCCACCGCGGCGGCGCTGACCAGCGCTGTTACGAAAGTTACGGCGATCATCGCCCATCCATAATGGATATTGCGGCGAGCAAGGGCAGCGGAGAGCCATCCGGAAATCATCGGGTTTCCTGCAATCAATGAGAATAGGCGTCGCGGCGACCATCGCCGCGACGATCATATCTGGGAAATGCGGCTCAGCGAACGATGCGTTCGACGGCGATGGCGGTCGCTTCACCGCCGCCGATGCACAGCGCCGCGACGCCGCGTTGCAGGCCTCTGGCTTCCAGCGCGTGCAGCAGCGTCACAATGAGACGCGCACCGGTCGCGCCGATGGGATGGCCCAGCGCGCAGGCGCCGCCATTGACGTTGAGCTTCTCACGAGGGATGCCAAGGTCGCGCTGGGCTGCCATCGGCACTACGGCAAACGCCTCATTGATCTCGAACAGATCGACATCGCCGACGCTCCAGCCGACCTTGTCGAGCAGCTTGCGGATCGCCGGGATTGGCGCGGTGGTGAACCATTGCGGCTCCTGGCTGTGCGTCGCATGACCATGGATCACGGCCAGTGCGGGCAGGCCCTCGCGATCCACGAGGGAGCGTTTGGCCAGCACGAGGGCAGCAGCGCCATCGGCATTGGCGGACGAAGCAGCGGGCGTGATGGTGCCGTTGCTGCGGAAGGCCGGTTTGAGGTTCGGGATCTTGGCGGGATCAACCTTCAGCGGATGTTCGTCATTGGCGATCTCGCGTGCCCCGGTCTTCTCGACAATGCTCAGTGGTGTGATCTCGGCCCTGAATGCGCCGCTCTCCACCGCATTACGCGCACGCGTCAGCGTTTCGATCGCATAGGCGTCCTGATCCCCACGCGTGAACTGATAGGCCTCCGCAGTGGCCTCGCCAAAATCACCCATGGAACGACCGACTTCATAGGCATCCTCTAGACCGTCCATCAGCATGTGATCGATGATGCGATCATGGCCGACGCGGTAACCGCCACGCGCCTTCTGCAGCAGATAGGGCGCGTTGGTCATGCTCTCCATGCCGCCGGAGACGACGATTTCCGCAGAACCGGCACGGATGATGTCGTGGGCGAGCATGGTCGCCTTCATACCGGAGCCGCAGACCTTGTTGATCGTCGTGGCGCCGGTGGCATCCGGCAGCTTGGCACCGCGGGCGGCCTGGCGGGCCGGGGCCTGGCCTTGGCCCGCGGGAAGCACGCAGCCCATGAAGACTTCGTCGATGCGCTCGGGCGGCAGTTTTGCGCGTGCCACAGCGGCACCGATAACGTGGCTGCCGAGCTTGTGGCCGGAGAAGGACGATAGCTCGCCCTGGAAGCGGCCGAGCGGGGTGCGGGTGGCCGAGACGATGACGACCGGGTCTGAAGCTGCGGACATGATGGAGGCTCCTTCGCGCAAGCGCGGATCATTTGAATGACACTCATCATATGATGCGCTGCAAGATACGCAATGCCGGCTCCTGCAAAATTCTCGTGAGGTAAAGCTGCTAGCGTTTGCGGTTGATGAAACCCTGCATCAGTCGCTGTGGCTCGCCGGTCAGATAGGCCTCGCCGAACACGCCGACACTGAGATTGACGGATTCTTTCAGCGGCAGTTCTTCCCACTGTTTCAGCAGGGCTTTTTGCGACCGCATGGCCTCGGGACCACACTCCAGTATGGCCTCGATGGTCTTCTCAACTTCCGCATCGAGTGCGCCTTCGGCGGCGACGACATCCACCAGACCCCAGTTCAGGGCTGTCGGTGCATCGATGGTGGCGGCGGTCATGATCAGCCAGCGCGCGCGCCCCCAACCGATCAGGCGCGGCAGCAGGGCGGCGTGGATGACCGAAGGGATTCCGACCCGAACTTCGGGCATGGCATATTTCGAGTCGTGCGCCGCGATGCGGAAATCGCAGGCGGCAGCGAACTCCAGGCCGCCGCCCAGGCACCAGCCGGGGATGCGGGCGATCACAGGTGCGGGAAAAGCGCGGGCGGCTTCGCAGAGATCGCGCAAGCCGGAAATGAACTTTTCCGCGGAGGCCTGATCCAGCGTTGCCATTTCCTTGATATCGGCGCCACCGATCATGCTTTTCTCGCTCTGGCCGGCGATGACAAGCGCGCGAATGGCGCGTTCCGTGGCCAATACCTCGATGCCCTCGCGAACGCCCTTGATTGCGGCTGAATTGAGAATATTGAGTGGGCCGGCATTGCAGATCGTCAGCCGAACTATACCTCGCGGGTCACGTTCGACGCCGCAGTGGGGATTGAGCATATGCATGAAATCGTCTCGTCCCTTGGCATTCCTTGGGCCGGCGCGGATCACCGGTCTTGTCGTACCAGTTCCGCGGCAAACTGCGTTGTTGTCAAGGCCTGCGGACAAGCGCGTTGCGTGCATGCAGCGGTGTGGGTAATATGATCGACATCATCTATTTGTCTTGAATGGACCGCCGATGCGCTATTCCAAGGAACACAAGCTCGAGACGCATGCGCGGATCGTGAAGAAGGCTTCGGTGCGTCTGCGCGAAAAGGGCGCGCATGGCATCGGCGTCGCCGACCTTATGAAGGACGCGGGTCTCACCCATGGCGGCTTCTACGCGCATTTCGATTCGCGCGAGGCGCTGGTGATCGAAGCCTTTGGCTATGCGATGGACCGCTCGACCGATCGCTGGCGTCAATTGGCCGGGCAGGCGCCGCCGGATCAGCGGCTGGCAACGATCGTTGATGCCTATCTGTCGCCGCAGCATCGCGACAATCCAGGCCACGGTTGCGCCGTCCCGGCGCTCGGCGCGGAGATCGCTCGCGAAAGCCCGAAGACCCGCAAGGCCTTTGCCGCCAAGCTCGATCAGATGATCGAGATGATGTCCGAGCAATTTCACGGCGGACCGAGCAAATCGGCGCGCAAACAGGCGATGGCGGCGCTCGCGACCATGATGGGCACCATCGTGCTGGCCCGCGTCGCCGGCAACGGTGAGTTGTCCGAAGAACTCCTGAGCGCAGGCCGCGAGGCCGTTCTGGAACGTGCTGCATCGCGGAAGCCTGTGGCGTCCAAAGCCTCGGCGCCAAAGGCGGCAGCGAGAAAGCCGGCCGCGAAAAAGGCTGCGACCAAAGTTGCCTCTTCCGCCAAGAGCTGACGGCTGAGGCGCCGCCTGCGACATTGTCGCTCCGGTGACATTTCGACGGGCGGCGGCCTGCAATTTCGCAAATCGGCCGCGCGCGCAAGGCCTTTCCAAACGCTGAAAAGCCTGATCAACATCGGGCCAAATTTAGCTCCCGGGAGGAACGCATGCGCACGATTGGACATTTTATCGGCGGCCGTGAGGTCGAGGGCAAATCCGGACGTTTTGCGGATGTCTTCGAGCCGATGACCGGCGACGTTCAGGCCAAGGTTGCGCTGGCCAGCAAGGCCGAGATGCGTGCCGCGGTTCTCAATGCTGCCGAGGCGCAAGTCGCATGGGGCAACACCAACCCGCAGCGTCGCGCCCGCGTGTTGATGAAGTTCCTTGAACTTGCCAATCGCGATTACGACAAGCTGGCCGATTGCCTGGCGCGCGAGCATGGCAAGACCGTGCCGGACGCCAAGGGCGACATTCAGCGCGGCCTCGAAGTGATCGAATTCGCCTGCGGCATTCCGCATCTGATGAAGGGCGAATATACCGAAGGTGCAGGCCCCGGCATCGATATCTACTCAATGCGCCAGGCGCTCGGCGTCGTCGCGGGCATTACGCCGTTCAACTTCCCGGCGATGATCCCGATGTGGAAGTTCGGCCCGGCGATCGCCTGCGGCAACGCCTTCATCCTCAAGCCGTCCGAGCGCGACCCCGGCGTTCCGATGATGCTCGCTGCACTGATGATCGAGGCCGGCCTGCCGCCGGGTATCCTGAACGTCGTCAATGGCGACAAGGAAGCCGTCGATGCGATCCTCGACGACGAAGACATCAAGGCCGTTGGTTTCGTCGGCTCGTCACCGATTGCCCAGTACATCTATGAACGCGCAGCCGCGACCGGCAAGCGTGCGCAGTGCTTCGGCGGCGCCAAGAACCACGCCATCATCATGCCCGATGCGGATATGGACCAGACCGTCGATGCGCTGATCGGCGCCGGCTACGGCTCCGCTGGCGAGCGCTGCATGGCGATCTCGGTGGCTGTGCCTGTCGGCAAGACCACGGCCGACCGTCTGATGGAAAAGCTGATCCCGCGCGTCGAGAGCCTGAAGATCGGCACTTCCGTCGATCCGTCGGCCGACTTCGGTCCGCTCGTGACCAAGGAAGCCGTCGACCGCGTCAAGAACTATGTCGATATCGGCATCAAGGAAGGCGCAACGCTGGCCGTCGATGGCCGTGGCTTCAAGATGCAGGGCTACGAGAAGGGCTTCTACATGGGTGGCTGTCTGTTCGACAACGTCACCAAGGACATGCGCATCTATAAGGAAGAGATCTTCGGGCCTGTGCTCTCGGTGGTGCGTGCCCACGATTACGAGGAAGCCCTCGCGCTGCCGTCAGATCATGATTATGGCAACGGTGTTGCGATCTTCACCCGCGATGGCGATGCAGCCCGCGACTTCGCTGCCAAGGTCAATGTCGGCATGGTTGGCATCAACGTGCCCATCCCGGTGCCGATCGCCTATTACACCTTCGGTGGCTGGAAGAAGTCCGGCTTCGGCGATCTCAACCAGCATGGCCCGGATTCGATCCGCTTCTACACCAAGACCAAGACGGTGACCGCGCGCTGGCCATCGGGTGTCAAGGAAGGCGCAGAGTTCTCGATCCCGTTGATGAAGTAAGAACACGCAAGCGGCCCGGCGCTCCCCAAGGTGGGGTACCGGGCCGTTTTATTCCCGGCTGATCAACAACAAGAAGGGCGTGATGCAATTCGCTCTCCATGAGGAACAGACCGCTATTCGCGACATGGCGCGCGAATTCGCTGCGGAAAAGATCGCTCCCTTTGCGCTCAAATGGGACGAGGAGAAGTATTTCCCGAAAGAGGTGATGCGCGAGGCCGCGCTGCTCGGCATGGGCGGCATCTACATCCGTGACGATGTAGGCGGCTCCGCACTGACGCGTTTCGACGCTGCGTTGATTTTCGAGGCGCTGGCGACGGGCTGCCCGACCACCTCGGCCTTTATATCGATCCACAACATGGCGTCGTGGATGATTGATTCATATGGCAGCGAAGCGCAGCGCCGGAAGTGGCTGCCGCGGCTTTGCACCATGGAGCTGCTGGCGAGCTATTGCCTGACTGAACCCGGCTCTGGATCCGACGCGGCGGCGCTGCGCACCCGCGCGGTCGTCGATGGCGATCATTACGTCCTCAATGGCCAGAAACAGTTTATCTCCGGCGCCGGCGATACCGACATTTATGTCGTGATGGTGCGTACCGGCGGCGAGGGCGCCGGCGGCGTCTCCACCATCGTGGTGGAAGCCGGCACGCCCGGTCTGTCGTTCGGCAACAACGAACGCAAGATGGGCTGGAACGCGCAGTCGACCCGCGCGGTGATCTTCGAAAATTGTCGCGTGCCGATCGCCAACCGGCTCGGTGACGAAGGGATCGGCTTCAAGATCGCCATGGCTGGCCTCGACGGTGGTCGTCTCAACATCGCCGCGTGCTCGCTTGGCGGGGCGCAATCCGCCCTGGACAAGTCACTGAGCTACATGAAGGAGCGCAGGGCGTTCGGTAAGCGGCTCGACGAGTTTCAGGCGCTGCAGTTCCGTATCGCGGACATGGCGACCGAACTGGAAGCGGCGCGCACTTTCTTGTGGCGCGCCGCCGCAGCGCTCGATCGCAAGGATGCGGATGCAAGCATGCTCTGTGCGATGGCCAAGCGGTTCGGCACCGATGTTGGTTTCGAGGTCGCCAACGAGGCGCTGCAGCTGCATGGCGGCTATGGTTATCTCGCCGAATACGGCGTCGAGAAGATCGTGCGTGATTTGCGGGTGCACCAGATCCTCGAAGGCACCAATGAAATCATGCGGCTGATCGTGTCGCGCAAATTGATCGAGGGCGCGCGATGAGTTCGGACCTGGCGACCGAGGCCGGCGACCTGATTGTCGCGCGAGAAGGGGCGGCCGGTGTGATCCGCCTGAACCGGCCGAAGGCGCTGAATGCGCTGACGCTGGAGATGACCCGCGAAATCGCTACGGCGCTCGATGGCTTCGAAGCCGATCCAAAAGTTGCTCTCATCATTCTCGAAGGCGCAGGCGAGCGCGGGCTGTGCGCCGGCGGCGATATTCGCGGTCTTTATGAGAGCGCCAAGGCTAAGGGCGATCTCGGCAAGATCTTCTGGCGCGAGGAATATATCGTCAACGCACGCATCGCGAAGTTTCCGAAGCCCTATGTGGCCTATATGGATGGCTTCGTGATGGGCGGCGGCGTCGGTCTGGCGGGGCATGCCAGCCACCGCATCGTCACCGAGAAGACCAAGGTTGCGATGCCTGAGGTGGGCCTCGGCTTCTTCCCGGATGTCGGCGGCACCTGGCTGCTGTCGCGCGCGCCCGGTGAACTCGGCACCTATTTTGGGTTGACCGGGCTGACCATGAATGGGCCCGATGCAGTGGCATCGCAACTCGCGGATGTCGCGATCGCGACCGCCGACTGGCCGGAGTTGCGCAAGGCATTGACGGCAGTTTCGGCGGGGACAAAGGCATCGTCGGTGATGGCAACAATCGAGCGCTTCGCTGCGGCCGACGACATCGGTCCGGTGACCCGGCAGCGCGATCTGATCGATCGGGCGTTCGCGCATGACAACGTGGAGGAGATCGTAGCTGCGCTTGAGCAGGATGGCTCGAAGTTTGCGCTGGCGACGCTCAAGGCCATGTCCGACAAATCACCGCGGGGGCTCAAGGTTACCCTGAAGCTGCTGCGGCTCGCGCGCTCGTCGAAGTCGCTCGAGGAATGTCTGTCGCGCGAATATCTCGCGGCGCTCGAAGTGTTCGATAGCGCGGATTTCGTCGAGGGCGTGCGTGCGGCGATCATCGACAAGGACCGTAATCCGACGTGGCAGCCACCGGATCTCAGGGGTGTGACGCCGGAGATCGTCGCGCGTTATCTGGCGCCGCGGGACGTCGCACTCACATTCTGAACGAAAGTCGGATTTTATCGTTTTCATCAGGCTTTAAGAACAACAAAACCATCACGAGGGCAGGACATGACCAGCATTGCATTCATCGGTCTCGGCAATATGGGTGGCCCGATGGCCGCCAATCTGGTCAAGGCAGGCCACAAGGTGACCGGCTTCGATCTCGTCCAGGCGTCGCGCGATCAGGCGAAGGCCGATGGCGTGACCATCGCTGACAAGGCAGTCGATGCCGTGAAGGGTGCCGAGGTCATCATCACCATGTTGCCGGCCGGCAAACACGTGGTGTCGGTCTGGAGCGAGGTCATTCCCGTGGCTGCCAAGGGCGCGCTGATGATCGATTGCTCGACCATCGATGTGGAGAGCGCACGCAAGGCGCATGAACTGGCGGCTGCGCAGAAGCTGCCATCGGTCGATGCGCCGGTCTCGGGCGGCACCGGTGGCGCCAAGGGCGCGACGCTGACCTTCATGGCCGGCGGCGACGCCAAGGCCTTTGCATCGGCCAAGCCGGTCCTCGAAGCCATGGGCAAGAAGATCGTCCATTGCGGCGATGCCGGCGCGGGGCAGGCGGCGAAGATCTGCAACAACATGATCCTCGGCATTTCCATGATCGGCGTCAGCGAAGCCTTCGTGCTCGCCGAGAAGCTGGGTCTGTCGCATCAGGCGCTTTTCGATGTGGCATCGACCTCGTCGGGCCAATGCTGGTCGCTGACGACCTATTGCCCGGTGCCCGGACCTGTGCCGACGTCGCCAGCCAATAATGAATACAAGCCCGGCTTCGCCGCGGCATTGATGCTCAAGGATCTCAGACTCGCGCAGGAGGCTGCCAAGGCCGCCGGCGCCAAGACGCCGCTCGGCGCCCATGCCGAGAGCATCTATGAGACCTATGAGAAGGAAGGTCACGGCGGTGATGACTTCTCCGGGATCATCCATCATTTGCGGCATCTGACGCCGAAATAGCGGAGGGCGGCGGCATGACCACGTTCAAGCAGGCCCGCGCCTTCCTCCTCGAACACCGCACCGACTACGACACCGCGGTTGCCGGCTTTCGCTGGCCCGATCCGGTCGACTTCAACTGGGCGCTCGACTGGTTCGATGCCGAA
This sequence comes from Tardiphaga sp. GW822-FHT04G09, assembly GCF_058800725.1. Lineage (NCBI taxonomy): Bacteria > Pseudomonadati > Pseudomonadota > Alphaproteobacteria > Hyphomicrobiales > Nitrobacteraceae > Tardiphaga > Tardiphaga sp. GW822-FHT04G09. Next base: position 114,568 of record NZ_JBXAMO010000017.1, read on the forward strand.
CTCGCCCATGATCCCGTCAGCAAGGACCGGACCGCGCTCTGGATCGTCGATGCGGCCGCCAGCCGCGAGACGAAGCTGTCGTTCGAGACGCTGTCACGTCGCTCTAACCAGGTCGCGAACTTCCTGCGCGCGCAGGGATTGAAGCGCGGCGATCATCTGCTGCTGCTGCTCGGCAACGTGGTGCCGCTTTGGGAGACAATGCTCGCCGCGATCAAGCTCGGCGTCGTCATCATTCCCGCCACCACGCTGTTGACGCCCGACGAGTTGCAGGACCGCCTGGATCGTGGGCATGCAAAGTCCGTGGTGGCCTCGCAGGATCAGCTTGCGAAGTTTGCGAGTCTGCGCGGTGGTGGCGACCTAGTCCGTATTGTCGTTGGCGCCAAGCAGGACGGCTGGCTTGCTTTCGAAAGCGCCGCCGATTTCCCCCAAACTTTCACCCCGGATGGTCCGACCAAAGCCGACGATCCGATGCTGCTGTATTTTACCTCGGGCACCACGGCGAAGCCGAAGCTCGTGCGGCACAGCCAGCGCAGCTATCCCGTGGGCGGACTCTCGACCATGTTCTGGATCGGGCTGCAGCCGGGGGATATCCATCTCAACATCTCCTCGCCGGGCTGGGCCAAGCACGCCTGGAGCTGCTTCTTCGCGCCGTGGAATGCCGGCGCCACTGTGTTCGTCGTCAACCAGCCGCGCTTCGATGCCAAGGGTTTGCTCGCCACCATCGGCCGCTGTGGTGTGACCACGCTTTGCGCGCCGCCAACCGTGTGGCGGCTGTTCATTCAGGAGAAGCTGGCAACCTTCAAGGTCGCGTTGCGCGAGGTGTGCGGGGCCGGCGAGCCGCTCAATCCGGAAGTGATCGATCAGGTCAAGGGAGCCTGGGGCCTGACCATTCGCGATGGTTATGGCCAGACCGAGACAACGGCACTGGCCGGCAATTCGCCAGGCCAGGCCGTCAAGGTCGGCTCCATGGGGCGTCCGCTGCCGGGCTACAAGGTCCGCGTTGTCGATGCCGACGGCAATCCGGCGAAGGAGGGCGAGGTCAGTCTCGTGCTCGGCGCCGATCGCCCGGCCGGGCTGATGCAGGGTTATCAGGCGGACGACGGCAGCGTCAGCGGTGCGAGCGGTGACGTCTATCGCAGCGGCGACGTCGTGTTCGTCGATGACGATGGCTATCTCACTTTCGTTGGGCGTTCCGACGACGTTTTCAAGTCGTCCGACTACCGTATCAGTCCATTCGAGCTGGAGAGTATCCTGCTCGAACACGATGCCGTGGCCGAGGCGGCTATCGTGCCGAGCCCCGATCCGATCCGGCTCGCCATTCCGAAGGCCTATGTGCTGCTGGTCGGCGAAGCCGAGCCGTCGGCAGAAACGGCGCTGTCGATCTATCAGCATCTACATGTGCGTCTGGCGCCGTTCAAACGGATACGTCGCATCGAGTTCGTGACCGAGCTGCCGAAGACGATTTCGGGCAAGATTCGCCGGGTCCATCTGCGTCGGCTCGAACACGCCGACGATCGCAGCGATCCTCTCCGCGGTGTCGAGTTTCGCGAGGAGGATTTCCCCGAATTGCAGGCACTCCGCGCGGCAGGACCGCAAGAGGGCGAGCGGTAAATTTGACCCGCTTTGCATGGCTGCAGCGCACAATTGCGCTTGGCTGCGACAGGCCTGCTGTGGAATGTGCACGCGCAAACAACGAGGATTGAATGAGCGCGATGATTGAACGTGATGCCTATATCGCAATGGTGGGCAAGGAAGTCGGCGTGTCGCCCTGGCATGTCATGGACCAGAAGCGCATCGATGCGTTTGCTGCGGCGACGGAGGATTTTCAGTTCATCCATGTCGATCCTGCGCGTGCGCGCGAAACGCCGTTCGGCTCGACCATTGCACATGGCTTTCTGACCATGTCGATGCTTTCGGTGTTCTCCTATGAGGCGCTGCCGCAGCTCGCCGACGTCGCTATGGGCGTCAATTACGGCACCGACAAGATCCGCTTCGTATCACCGGTCAAAGCCGGATCGCGCATCCGCGGCCGCTTCACGCTGACGGAGGCGACATTGCGCAAGCCCAAGGAATTGTTCACGCGCACCAGCGTGAGTGTCGAGATCGAAGGCGAGGACAAGCCGGCGCTGGTCGCCGACTGGCTCGGCCTTGTCTATTTCAATTGAGGAGAGTTCCAGATGACCATTCGATTTGACGGCCGCGTCGCCATCGTCACCGGCGCCGGCAATGGACTGGGCCGCGCCCATGCGCTGGGCCTTGCGAAGCTCGGCGCCAAGGTCGTCGTCAATGATTTCGGCGGCGCGCGCGATGGCACCGGCGGCTCGATGACTGCAGCGGAAACCGTGGTCGAGGAAATCCGCGCAGCCGGCGGCACGGCGATGGCCGATGGCGCTGATGTCTCCAACTTCGAGCAGGTCAGCGCGATGGTGGAGAAAGCCACCAAGGATTGGGGCAGCGTCGATCTGATGTGCGCCAATGCGGGCATCCTGCGCGACAAATCCTTCGCCAAGATGGAGCTCGCCGACTTCGCCAAGGTGCTGGACGTGCATCTCACCGGCACGTTCTATTGCTGCAAGGCGGTCTGGGAAGGCATGCGCGCGCGCAATTACGGGCGCATCGTGCTCACGACCTCGTCGTCCGGCCTCTATGGCAATTTCGGTCAGGCCAATTACGGCGCGGCCAAAACAGGTATGGTCGGATTAATGAATGTGCTCGCCGAGGAAGGCCGCAAGACCGACATCCGCGTCAATATCGTTTCACCGACGGCAGCGACGCGGATGACCGAGGAGCTGCTGCCGGCGCAGGCGCTGCAGTTGATGAAGCCGGAAGCGATCACGCCTGCGGTGGAATATCTGCTGAGCGAGAATGCGCCGACCAAAACCATCATGGGCGCCGGCGCTGGCTCCTTTGCCGTCATCAAGATTCTCGAAAGCGAAGGCGTCAATTTCGCCGAAGCTGATTGGAGCCCGGACACGATTGCCGCGCATTTCGCGGAGATCAGTGATATGTCCAAGGCCCGGGCGCTGGAAGGCGCTTTCCACCAGACCCAGAAGTATGTCGAGCAGGCCGCCACCCGATTGGGCGTCAAGGCCTGATCGCCGCCTTCACCACCGCGTGTGACCGTGACTGAGCCTGTGAAGAACCAAGTTGCGGTGATCGGCGCAGGTCCAGCAGGGCTGATGGCGGCCGAGGTTCTGAGCCGTGGCGGCGCCGCCGTCACGGTCTATGACGCGATGCCGTCGGCTGGCCGCAAGTTCCTGATGGCCGGACGCGGCGGCCTCAATCTCACCCATAGCGAGCCGCTGCCTCAGTTTCTGAGGCGCTATGGCGCAGCAGAAGCGCGGCTTGCGCCGTCGGTCGCGGCTTTCACCCCAACGGCCTTGCGCGATTGGAGCGAAGCGCTGGGGCAACCGACCTTTGTCGGCTCCAGCGGACGGGTATTTCCGCAGGCGTTCAAGGCGTCACCACTGCTGCGGGCATGGCTGCGGCGGCTGGATGAGAGCGGTGTTCGGTTCGCATTCCGGCATCGCTGGACCGGATGGGACGGTGAGGAGCGTCTGACGTTTCAGGCTCCAAATGGCTCGCAGTCCATTGCCTGCAAGGGCGCTGTGCTCGCACTCGGCGGTGCAAGCTGGCCGCGGCTGGGATCTGACGGCGCGTGGGTCGATCTGCTGACCGCAAGGGGCATCAGCGTCGCACCGCTGCGTCCGGCGAATTCCGGCTTTGCGGTCGCGTGGTCGGAGATATTCAAGGACCGTTTCGAGGGCCAGCCGCTGAAGGGCATTGCGCTGTCGTTCGGTGCACACAGCGTGCGCGGCGAGGCGATGGTCACGCGTGGCGGTATCGAAGGTGGTGGCATCTATGCGCTGTCGTCCGTATTGCGTGAGGCGGTCATCGCGGATGGCAAGGCGATGGTGAAGGTCGCGCTGCGACCGGATCTTGGCATCGAGGAACTGACGATCAAGCTTGCGGCATCACGCGGCAAGCAGTCGTTCTCGAACTTCCTGCGCAAGGCAATCCACCTGTCGCCCGTGGCGATTGGGCTGCTGCAGGAAGTCGCTGTCACAGAGGGCATTCAGCTGGCGTCCTTGTCGCCGGAGAAGCTGGCCGCTTTGATCAACGCCGTGCCGGTCACGCTCAGCGGCGTCGCGCCGATCGCACGCGCGATCTCGACGGCGGGCGGCGTCTCGTTCGATGAGATCGACGATACCTTCATGCTGAAGCGTATGCCGGGGACATTCGTTGCCGGCGAGATGCTCGACTGGGAAGCGCCGACCGGCGGCTATCTGCTGCAGGCGTCGTTTGCGACAGGGGCTGCAGCGGGCGAGGGCGCGTTGAGGTGGTTGAAGCCGTAGGATGGGTAGAGCGTCTTCGCGAAACCCATCGCGTTCTTCGCATGTGCTGATGGGTTTTGCTACGGCGCTACGCGCCTGCGCTCTACCCATCCTACGATTGCGCCGTCAGCGCAGCTTCCCCCGTGCAGCGACCGGGAGCGTGCCGATGATCTCGTCACCGCGCACCATCACCACTTCATCGAACATGTTGACGACGACGCAGACATGGTTCGGCACGATGCGGACGACGTCGCCGACATTGGGACGCGTATTGCTGCGCCCGAGGTCGAGGAAGCCGTGCTCCTCGGCGAAGCGGGCGATCTTGGCTTCGGGATGTTCGAGGATCAGGCCGTAGCCATCGAGGCCACCGGTATCGGGCGTCAGCGTTTTTGATCCGGCATCGAGGATGCCGCGCTCCGGGCCGGCGCGGCTGACCACAGTCGAATAGACATTGAGCGCGCAGTCGTCCCAGGTGGCAGAGCCGGCGGCGACCTGCATGCGGTCGTTGTAGATATACGTGCCAAAGCGATGTTCGGTGGCGCCCTTGAGTGAGCCGACATTCTTCAGGTTTGGCGTGCCGCCCGTCGAGACGATCGTCGGCTCCAGACCGAGCGCGCGAACGCCGGCCAGCGCTTCGTCGAAGAACCTCTGTGCGTCGGGCCAGCCGGTTTCAGTCGGATACAGCATGAAGCCGGCAAAGGTCAGGCCCTTCGAGGCGGCGATCTCCTTGGCGAGCGCAATCGCCTCTGCCGGCGTCTCGACGCCGGCGCGCTTGCGGCCGGTGTCGCATTCGACGACGACGTTGACGTTGCGACCCGAAATCGCGGCGGCTTTCGGCAGGTCGCCGATGACGACGGAGTTATCGGCGGCCACGGTGACATTTGCCTTTGCCTGCAACGCGCCGAGTCGCGCCATCTTCTCGTCGCCGAGCAGGTTGTAGCTGATCAGGATGTCGTCGATCCCGGCATCGGCCATGATCTCGGCCTCGCCCAGCTTCTGGCAGGTGATGCCACGGGCGCCGGCCTCGATCTGCATCTTCGCGATGACAGGGCTCTTGTGCGTCTTGATATGCGGCCGGTTGGCAACGCCGGCTGCATCGCACACCGCCTGGATGCGCGCGATGTTGCGCTCCACGCGGTCCATGTCGATGACGAGAGCGGGCGTGCCGTAGTCGCGGGCAATCCTGGCGGCGAGCGTGGTGGTCATTTTGTTATTCTCCTGCGCGTGTTCTGATCGCAAAACCGGTGCCCGCTCTTGCGGAACATGCGCTCACGCGTTCTCGATCTCTTCGCGGAGCATTTCCAGCTCCAGCCATTGCTCTTCCGATTCCTGCAATTCCTTCTGCGCCTTTGAGAGCGCAGCGGTCGCGGTGTCGAACTTCTTGCGATCCTTCTTGTAGAGATTGGGATCGTCGAGATGGCGCTGTTGCTTGGCGATTTCCGAGCGCAGGTTGTCCATAGCCTTCGGCAGGGTATCCAGCGCGTGCTTGTCCTTGAAATTCAGCTTGCGCTTGGCGGCGGGCTTGGATGAGTCCGACTTGCCGTTGCTCTTGCTGCTGGCTTCAATACTCGCCGTCTTGGCTTCGCGCTTCAGATCGGCGCCGCGCTGCGCGAGCATGTCGGTGTAGCCGCCGGCATATTCCATCCACTTACCGTCGCCTTCCGGCACGATCACCGACGTGACGACGCGATCGAGGAAGTCGCGGTCATGGCTGATCAGGATCACGGTGCCCGGATAGTCGCTGAGCATTTCCTCGAGCACGTCGAGGGTTTCCAGATCGAGGTCGTTGGTCGGTTCGTCCAGCACCAGCACGTTGGACGGCTTGGCCAGCGCCCGCGCCAGCATCAGGCGCCCGCGCTCACCGCCGGACAGCACTTCGAGCGGCGTGCGCATCTGCTCCTGGCCGAACAGGAAGTCCTTCATGTAGCCGACCACATGCTTGGGCTGGCCGTTGACCATCACATGGTCGCCGCGGCCACCCGTCAGTGCTTCCGCAAGCGTGGTCTTCGGGTTGAGGCTTTCGCGATGCTGGTCGAGCGTGGCCATCTCGATATTGGCGCCGAAGCGGACGGTGCCGGAATCCGGCGGCTCGGCGCCGGTCAGCATGTTGATCATCGTGGTCTTGCCGGCGCCGTTCGGGCCGACCACGCCGATGCGGTCGCCACGCTGCACGCGGATCGAGAAGTCGTCGACGATCTTGCGGTCACCGTAAGTGCGCGAGATATTCTTGGCCTCGAAGATCAGCTTGCCGGACTTCTCGGCCTCGGCGGCGGCGAGCGACGCGTTGCCGGTAGCCCCGCGATAGTCGCGGCGCTGCGCACGCAGCTCGTGCAGGCCGGCGAGGCGCTTGACGTTGCGCTTGCGGCGGCCGGAGACGCCGTGGCGCAGCCAGTGTTCTTCATTGACGATCTTGCGGTCTAGCTTGTGCTGGTCGCGCTCTTCCTCGGCGAGCACGTCGTCGCGCCATTCCTCGAACGCGCTGAAGCCCTTGTCGATCTGGCGAATCTGGCCGCGGTCGAGCCATGCGGTCGAACGCGACAGATTGCTGAGGAAGCGGCGGTCATGGCTGATCAGCACCAGCGCGCAGCGCCGGCTGGCGAGTTCGCCTTCGAGCCATTCGATGGTGGTGAGATCGAGATGGTTGGTCGGCTCGTCGAGCAGCAGGATATCCGGCTCGGGCGCCAGCACGCGGGCGAGCGCCGTGCGGCGCGCTTCACCGCCGGAGAGAGTGTTGGGATCCTCGTGGCCGGTCAGGCCGAGCTGCTCGAGCAGATATTGCGCCTGATAGATGTTGTCGCCGTCATGCATGCCAGCTTCGACATAAGCGAGCGTCGTGGCAAAGCCGGAGAAGTCCGGCTCCTGCGGCAGATATTGAACGGTGGCGCCGGGCTGCACGAAGCGGCTGCCCTTGTCGTTGTCGACAATGCCGGCGACGATCTTCAGCAGCGTCGATTTGCCGGAGCCGTTGCGGCCGATGAGACAGACGCGCTCGCCTTGCGACACCGAGAGTTCGACGCCGTTGAGCAGCGGCGTGCCGCCGAAGGTCAGGAAGATGTCTTTGAGCTGGATAAGCGGAGGAGCCATAGAGTCAGTTCAACTTTGTTTCGGCGCGGGCGCAAAGGCCGGGTCGCGCTGGATGCGGCGGATGGTTTGATCCAAGGCCGACAGGAACGCCGAGCGATCGCGCGGCGCGAATGATTTGGGACCACCGGTGACTTCGCCCGATGACCGCAGATCGGTCATCAGGTTGCGTACCGCGAGCGTCATCCCGATGGATTGTTCTGTGAACGGCTTGCCGTTGGGCGCGATCACCGCGGCGCCCGCCTTGACGCAGCGGCTGGCCAGCGGAATGTCGGCCGTGATCACGATATCGCCCTTCTGGGCGCGTTCCGCAATCCAGTCGTCGGCGGCATCCATGCCCGATCCTGCGGCAATCCGCTCGATCAGGGGATCGGCAGGCACCCGGATGAACTGGCCGGCCACCACGCTCACCGGCAGGCCGAAGCGGGCGGCGACGCGGTAAATCTCGTCTTTGACCGGGCAGGCGTCGGCGTCGATGTAGATTCGCATGCTCAAGGGATCGAAGGTTCCGGACAAAGACAGTCATTTACGGGGTGGCGATGCGGCGCTGACGCAGGACAGTTCCTCCGTCCGTTGCCTTGCCTCGAACATGGTGACGGGTATCATCTCCCGCCAATGCGAACACTCAATTTCGCGCAGTTTTCGGGAGGAATCATGACAAAACGGCTCGAACCATACCGTGTCGAGGCCTTTAACACGGCCAAACAGTCCGAAAACAAGATGCATGACGATTCCGTCGCCCGAAAATTCGGCTTCAGCGGTGGTCTGGTGCCCGGCGTCGACGTGCTGGCCTATATGATCCACCCGCCGGTCGCGAAATGGGGTCGTGATTTCCTCGAACGCGGCCTGATCGAGGCCCGGTTCACCAAGCCGGTCTATGACGGCGAAACCGTCGAGGTGATCGCCGAGGAAGCGGGCGAGGGGCTCGCGCTGTCAGTCCAGGGCGGCGGCGAGATTCGCGCCACCGGAACCGCATCGCTGACGGCCTTCCCGGCGGTGCCGGGGCTGGAGGATTTTCCGGAAACGGCGGCTGTTTCGAAGCGGCTGCCGGTGGATGCCAATTCCTACGCGCTGGACAAATGGCTCGGGACCGCGCCGCGGGTCTGGCCCGAGGATGGACTTGCCGAATATCTGGGTGAGGTGCGCGAGGCGGATGCGATGTATCTGCGCGAGGGCATCGTGCATCCCGGCGTGCTGCAGCGGATCATGAACAAGGTGCTGGTGGACAATGCGCTGCTCGGTCCGTGGATTCACGTCGGCAGCAGAATGCAGTTACTGGCGACCGCGAACACCGACGATGAACTGATCGCACGGGCGCGGGTGACCGCCAATTACGAGAAGAAAGGGCATCGCTTCGTCGAGCTCGATGCGCTCATTGTTGCCAATGGCACGACGCCCATCGCGCACTGCCAGCATATCGCGATCACTCAGCCGCGCGAGGTCGTGGCGGCGTGATGCTGTAGAGCAGCGGCGCGCTTCCTTTTCCTTCCCCACGCACTACGCTTGGGGGAGGGAGACTTCGCGCAGCGGCGCGTCGTTTCGGATTCAACTGTCAAACAGCCACTGCTTCAGACGACACGTACTCTTCAGACATGCGACATCGCCCCTGTTGTTTGCGGCGCGGGGGCGCCGTCGTCGCTTGCATTCCCGCCCCCTGGCGAGAGGGCGTGCGGAACGCCGGGTGCCCGATGC